>JACRFA010000097.1 GCA_016218065.1 Ignavibacteriota bacterium
CTTTGAGAAAGTCCCTCTCGCACAAGCACTTACCAGCTTTGAGCCTGATTCCGACAACCTCTACCACGATAACCAAATGAATTTGTTCACTTTATAGTTGGACAGTAGTGACGAGATATATAAGGTCACTTCTCTCAAAATAGTTGGCCCATACACGCTTGAGCTTGGATTCGATGACGGCGCGATTCAAATCGTCGACTTTGCGTCGGTGTTATTCGGCGAGATGTTGCATCCCCTGCGCGACCTGACTTTGTTTAACTCCGTTCGTATTGATCCTGAGATTCACACCATTGTCTGGGCCAATGGCGCCGATTTCGATCCCGCTCTGTTACGGCACTGGGAAGAGCATGTTGACGAATTATCGCGGCGTGCTCAGGAATGGGAATCAATCGAACGATGATTCACACGCACATATTCGCCGTCCTATCACTGAGATCGTTTCTGCTCGTGTGTTGCTTCTCCGTCTCCACTTCTCTTGCCGGCACCAACGGCATTCTTGAAGGCGTCATCACTGACAAGAAAACGAACGAGAAGATGCCCGGTGTGACTGTGCTCGTGACGGGCACACAGCAGGGCGGTACATCAAACAACGATGGCTACTATCAAGTGCAAAACCTTCGCGCCGGGAACTACGACGTCCGCTTCAGCTATGTTGGCTACAGCACGCTCGTGATCAAGAATGTTCTGATCAATCCCGATGTGCGGACCAAGCTCAACGTCCAACTCGATCCATCGGATGTTCAATTGAGTGAGATCGTTGTCGTGCAGGAGAAGCCGGCGATCCAACGCGACGTTACGGGAACGACATTCTCGTTCAGCAGCGAGGAGATGAAGCTTCTTCCGCTTACGAAAGTCACTGATGTTGTGTTGCTGAAAGCAGGCGTGACGTCGGAGGGAAACGTTCGCGGCGGCAAGACAACGGAAGTGATGTATCTTGTTGATGGACTTCCCGTGCAGGATGTTCTTTATGGTGGATTGAAAACTGATCTGCCCAACAGCTCGATTTCGGGATTGAGTCTCTACACTGGTGGATTTGAGCCGGAGTACGGCAACGCGCTGTCGGGCGTCGTGAACATCGTGACGAAAACCGGCTCCGATCGCCATAAGTTTATGGCACGCGGAGCGAAGGACAATCTCTTCGGCGGGTCGCAGACCAGCAAGACGGGCGAAGCCGAGCTTTCACTTTCAGGTCCGATTCTGGAGGACAAGCTCTTCTACTTTGCCTCCGGCACTGCGTTGTTGTCTGATTCACGGTGGTGGCAGGATTTTCAGTACTTCTTCAAAAGTCCGATCGAGAAAACGTACAGCGGCTTTGCGAAACTCGACTACGTGGTTTCATCAAACATCAGGCTCGGCGCGCAAATTCTGTTCTCGGATAGGAATTGGAGAGACTACGAGTTCAACTGGCGTTACAATCTCGGTGGAATTCCGCCGCAGCATCGCACATCGTACCGGCTCGCGACGATTCTCTCTCACACGGTGTCCGAGAATTTTTTCTACACAGCAAGTCTCAGCCGCTTCTTTCTGAAGTCGCAAATTGGCGAAGGTTCGCGGGATGACGTTCCCGCTGACGACCCGTATCAATACGATTTCTACCTCCAGTACATCGTCGATGGGCAACGCTCATGGTGGAGCAGAACACGCCAGGAAACGTACACCGCAAAGCTTGACGGCACGTTCAAGGCGGAAGAGCACCATCTGCTTAAGCTTGGAGCGGAGCTGAATCTGTACACCGTCAACTCCGATGTTGTGAAGTACGAACCGCGCAAGACGTATTTTGGCAAACCGCTCGTCAACGAACCGCAACTGAATTTCAGTTCTGCGTACACATACAAGCCCAGGTCCGGCGCCATCTACATTCAGGATAAGTATGATCTGCCTGAGAGCGGCATTCTTCTCAACTTCGGGTTGCGTTACGATTTTCTCGACCCAACCGCGAGCCGTCCCGCGATCGAAGCAATTCCCGTAAGCGACACCGCATTTACGTTCGACTACAGAGGAAGTGTGCCGGCGAAACTGAAGCAGCAGATCAGTCCGCGGTTCGGCGCGGCGACGCAGATTTCCGAGAATGGCTACCTGTTCATGAATCTCGGTTGGTACTTTCAATTTCCGCTCTTCGATTACATGTACAGCGGACTCGACCGCGTGTCGCTCGCACGCGGCCTCAGCGCGGTGACGGGCAATCCCGACCTTGAGCCTGAGCGAACGAAGTCGTACGAAATCAGTTTGAAGTATAGCTTCCCGCACGACATTGTCGTATCGGGAACATACTTCCGAAAAGAAACATCCAACCAAATCGACACAAAGACGTTCGTGCCGGGCGACAGCAAGCTTGCCGGGACATACGGGTTTGCCGAATACGTGAACACGCCATTTGCCGAAGCGTCGGGCTTCGAGATCATCGTGTCGCGTGAGCGCGGCGATTGGCTCACCGGCGAGTTCTCGTACACGTACATGACTGCCGAAGGTGTGAGCGGCAGCGCGGATGATGGCTTCTATGTTGCGCAGTACGGATTGCCGCCGGCGGTTCGCGTCTACCCGCTGAGCTGGGATCAGCGGCACACGATCAAGGCGACGACAACGATTACACTGCCGTGGAATTTTGCATTGAACCTCTACACGCAATGGCATTCAGGTCGGCCGTTCACTCGCTACCCGACAGCGACCGGATTCGATACCGTCAGCAGAAAATTATTTCAGCAGAACAATGCACGCATGCCGCGATTTCTGAACGTCGATCTGAAAGCGACGCAGCGGTTCGCGTTCGATTGGTGGCCGAATTCGCTGATCACGTTGTATCTTGATGTGAGAAATGTCTTCAACGACATGAATGTGAAATGGATCGACTCGAACGGCCGCATCGGCGGCGAGCTGAGCGATCCGGGCGGGTATCTGATCGGGCGACGAACAACGTTAGGATTGCAAATTGATTTCTAGGATTGTATGGAAGTGCCTTGGGTTCAGAAGCTAACCACGAAGGCACGAAGACACGAAGATGTAACTATGAAGAAAATATGTAGAAGTCAGGAGTTCAAAATTCTTCGCGCCTTCGCGTCTTCGTGCCTGCATCCCGACTTGTCGGGACGGCGTTCCGTCACGCAGGCGTGGTTTTCTTTCAGTCTGCTCTTCTCTTTTATGGTGATGGGCTGCGACGAAACTCTACCTCCACGCAACGAACCGGCGAAGTTCCTCAAAGCCTCTGTTCACGTTCAGCCCAACAGCATCGTGAATGTGTTGATCGATTCGAACATCGTCAACGCGCCTGAAGTAATCAGGGGATCGTCGGGAAGTTTGGAGATTTCGCTGAAGAGCTTCTACAATGAAGTGTTGGAAGAGAAGCCGTTTGTCAAGGGGAAGATTGATGTCTGGTTGACAACGCAGCCTTCGATCAGAACGAGTGTGGAATTCACCGAGGCAAACGTGGACTATCCGTACATTGAGCCGGGCGGATACTTGACGTTGGTTCCGGGCGATTCGGTGTCGATGTCAAAGCAGTGGCATCACAAGGCAGATGTGGGAAGAGGATTCTGGAACTACGTGCAGCTACGCGGCAGAGTTGACGGAAGCGGGCGCTTCTACTTCGAGTCAGCGCCCGTTCGCTTCACGGCTGTCGCGACGATGCAGGCGTTCGAGAATGTTCCCGCGGAAAAATCCGAGCCGTACGAGTTTGAGTTGATCTACTACATCTACGTTCTCTACCCGCCGTAACATGTTACACCAACGGACGTGACATGAAAACCGAACTCATCAGGTCGCTCACACAGAACTTTGAATCTGCTTCGCACACAATAGATGATGTTGAGTACTGGCTTGCCCGCGAACTGCAGGAATTGTTGGGCTATACCGAGTGGCGCAATTTTGCACTTGTTATCGAGAAGGCAAAAACGGCCTGCACAAACGCTGGTCAGGACATCGCAGATCATTTTGTTGACGTCAACAAAATGATCGAGCTTGCTAAGGGGGCTCAGCGTGAAATCGATGACATCATGCTCACCCGCTACGCCTGCTACCTCATAGCCCAGAATGGCGATCCTCGGAAGGACCCCGTCGCCTTCGCTATGAGCTACTTCGCGGTACAAACCCGGAGACAGGAGCTTCTGGCAGAGCGGATCAATGCAAGGGAGAGACTGCAGGCGCGGGAGAAGCTCTCGCTGTCGGAGAAAGAACTCTCGGGTCTTATTTTTGAACGCGGGGTCGACAATCAAGGGTTTGCACGGATCAGAAGCAAAGGTGACACGGCATTGTTTGGTGGCTTCACCACGAACGAAATGAAGCACAAGCTTCAAGTGGCGGGCAATCGTCCGCTGGCGGATTTTCTTCCGACACTCACGATCAAGGCAAAGGACTTTGCCACGGAGATTACGAACTTCAATGTGAAGAAGGATGACCTCAAGGGCGAACCGGCCATTACATCAGAACATGTAAAGAATAATGAGAGCGTGCGGAAGGTTCTCAAAGACCGTGGGATCAAGCCGGAAGAATTGCCACCGGAAGAAGACATCAAGAAAGTCGAGCGGAAAGTCGCTGCTGAAGACAAGAGGCTCCTCAAGAGTGTAAAGAAACTCCGACCAAGAAAAAACGGAAAGTGAAAAAGCAACAACCGCCCCGTCGTCTCCAACTGTGCATAGCAAACTCCCAATGCTCGGCAACTCGGTGGGACGTTCGCGCAAGCTATCATGGAGTGTGAATAGCTAGCGGTTTTGGAACAGGGTTGCCGCGCCGGGTCAGGCGCAAACAAGAATCCGATTCACAAAGATTAACTCCGCAATCTCAAAATCCATTCAACGATTCCGGTCCCTGAATGATCGCGAGCTTCAGGACTTTCGAGAGGCCGAGAGCCGGCATTTCAACATGCGCGATGTAAATGCCGCTCGCGACAGGAAGATCGTACTCGTTCTTCAAGTCCCATTCTAGAAACTGCGACGCTGGATCGTCCTTCCGGAGTGTTCGTATCAACTCGCCGCCCATAGTGAAGATGCGGATCGTCGCTTGCTCAGGTAGATGAGTGAACGTGACATTCTTTTTCACCAAGCCTGTTGGCGTCACTGCCCGCGCAAAGAACGGATTCGGGAAAACATTGATAGCGCTGAGATCCTTGCGTGCCGTTGCCGCGTCTCCGACCACCGGCGCCGCCGGCGCAATCTCTTTGATGTCGCCGTGACGCACTTCGTGGAACTTCAGGAAACGAATGACCGTGCCGACCGGAGGCGGCAGTCCGTCATTATCTTTGTCTGCAATCTGAATTCCCCACAACGCATTGCCCTGCTCGTCGGGACTCTGCGAGCCGCGGAACACATCTATTCGTCGATCATACACACCAATGGAATCATTGCCGCCAGTCGGATAGTGAACGTCGGTCTCGTGTATCGGCTCGCAGATCTTGAACAACGTGTCGCCAAAAAACACACCTGTCGGTGTGACGTTCCAACTGCTCGGAGTGATTCCGGAATCGCGGAACGAAGGAATCACCTGCACGGGAACATCATCCGGCCCACGCCCGATATCCCACACCGAGAACGGTACTTTGATGGCTTCCGATTGGCTGGCGAGAATGATCATCCGGATTGCGTAGCTCCCCCGTCCATCGAACCTCATCTCGTAGTCGCGTTGTGTTGTTCCGAGACCGTTCATTGCCCGCAACGACCGCTTCTGACTCAGCACAACAAATCCCTGGTGTGTGTTCGATGGTCCGTACAGGTCAACGCCATTCTGATCCGTCACTGCTCGCAAGCCAACGGGCGGAATGCCGATCGTGAGTTTGAACCCGCCGTCAGCAACAGTGTACAGAGTTGTACCGCTGACATCCGTCATGTTTGAGTAGATGGTGTTTCCTTTTGTCGCGTTGTAGAGATTCCATCGGTACGTCCGGCTCGATGTCGTCGTGTCGAAGCGAACATGAAACTTGTCTCCCGTCTGCGCCCGCGGATTGTACACGACGGGGACGATCACCGCATCGCTGTAGCCGTTGATGCTGGTAACCTTCAGTGTATCGCCGATCGTGTACTGATACTTCGTTCCGACACGCGGCGACTCGGGCACACACGCAAGAATTTCTATCGGACTCTCAACGCTACGAATGACGGTGGTTGCATCGGGCGTGTATGTGTATGCGGTGACGACGTAGTAGTATGTCACTCCGTTGACGAGCGGCTTGTTCCAGAGCTTGTCTTCGGTGATGAGAACCGATCGCTGAATGCCGCTGTCTGTTCCGTACCGAACCGGCTTGACGTACACTTCGCCCGCTTCGATGTCGAATTCTTCTTGCGAGATTGTTCGGATGCCGTTCACAAGATCGAACGTTGCGACGCGTACTGCGTGCGACAAATCCGTTGCTCCGTCGGGAACCTGATAGACGTTGTACCCTTCAAATCGATATCCCCCATAAAGAATTGTCTGCTCGGAAGCAGCGATGGCGGCAGAGTCCTTTCCCCAATCGAGAAGGATCTGTTTGTCGAGTGGATAGATGGTCATGTTCGGAGCGGATGGCGCTCTCGCGGCTTTGAACGCGTTGTTGAATGTTGCTTGTGCAACCTTGTCGTTGTACTTCATCGACTTGATGCTGCTGAGATGATCGGCGCCGAGACCAGCCGCGACACCGATGACAACCTCCTGTGTATCACCGATTGCCATCGTGAACGGACCGGACGGCATGATGTACTGACGTTCGCCGGGAAGGAGCGGTAAGCCGTCGAGCCATCCGTAATTCAGCACGGGATCTCCGCTCACCCAAAACCGCGACGCAGCAAGAGTTGTGGGGTTCACAAGCGGCGGTGGGTCGGGCGGGCCAATGGGCCGAGGCGGAAGTCCGCGCATCGATTGATACCATGATGTCGCCGAGCCGGGCACGCTGTAGCGCGAGCCGTTACGTGTGTGACGATCAAAGTAGATGAATGCTGTCATGGGCAGATTGATGTAGCCCGGACCTTTTGTTTGAAGGTTGATGCTTGCATAATCAGCTCCATCATCAATTCCATTTCTGTTCAGATCCTGTCCGGGAATGCCGCGCACAACCGGGCCTTGCACAAAGTCAGTTCCCGCCGACGGCGCTGGCAATCTGAAGTTACCGTACAGTCGATCTCCTGCAACGGAGTTGTACACATAACCGAGATTCAACGTCGAGTCACATCCCACATAATCATCATTCGGATCGCCGAGATCGGGATCGCAGACTTGAGCAACGTACATACTATCGATGCGCGCAGAGGCCGAGGTGGAGGAGAGTCCTTTGTAGATGAGACGAAAGCGTTTATAGATTACGCTGCCGAGCGCGTCGTTGCGATTGTACGCCCAGATCGTCCCCTGCATTTCCATCCCTGCCGGCTGATTTGAAAACGGTACTGCCGTTGCTACATCGTTGCAGACAAACCACAGCACCATGTCGGCATCGGCGTAGCCGGGAGTCTCTGCGTCGAGCATGCCGTTGCGGTTGACATCCTCGCCGGGATCGAGGTACGCGTTGCGATTCACATCTTCGCCGCGATCGAGCACGCCGTTGTTTGCGCCAACGACCTGACGGTTCGCGTTAAGATATCCTGTATCATAAAATGGCGCGCCGAATTCCCACGGCCACTCACTCCAATCTTTGATGTACGCCGCGCGCAACTTGTTGAGGTCCGCGTTGGTTACGTCGGTGACGTTCTTGCGATACGTCTCTGCGGCGTCTTGCCGCAAATCGATCTTGCGGAAGTCGCGCCTGATGCGGAACAACCGCACACTGCTGTCATTCGGACTTTGCACCTGGCTTGTACGTAGTCCGAGTATTGCGCCTTGTCGCATGCCGGTGATCCATGTCTGACCATTCACATGCAGCCGCGTTTGTTGTCCATCCTTCACTCTGCCGCCCCAAAGCAGTCCTGAACCATAGATTGCATTCGCCGTGCCCTTCGGGTAGAACATTCCTCCAGCCTGAGTGATGGGATACTCCTGCACGCCGTTGGAGTTGTACCACGAGAGAATGCGATTCACGTTGATCGGCAGGATGGTTGGTGTGCCGGTGATTTCTTCGGGTTCTGGTGGACGATTGAGTTTGTCTTGCGCGAAGAGGAATGATGGAGCGATGGACAACAACAACACACGTGCGATGAACAATACTGCGTGCTTCATTCAGCGGATTACATTGGTGAGAAATACGTTCTTGCTTGATGCAATGTACACACAGGGCGAGCGAGTTGCAAACGACATGAGGTTGCATGTCAGGGGATTCTTTTGTTGCTTGAGATCGAATTATTTACCTGTGTTCAGAGTCGGCAGTCATGACGAAGGGCGGGTTTATTGCATGTATGGTTGCGCTTCTCGCAGGGCCATGCGAGGAGTCTCTTCCTCCGCGCAACGAGCCGAAAGACTTTCTACAAACTTCACTGGATGTTCGTCAGGGTATCGTCATCATCCGCGGGGGCAGCACGGAAGGAAGCTTTGGGAGTTTTGACATTCAGGTCAAGAGTACGTACTCCGAAGTACTGCAGGGTGATGAGCACATTCAAGCGAAGGTCTCAGTCTGGCCGAAGAGTTTTCCTGAGCAAAAAGGTGAAGTGATTGCCGCCCGACGTGAGCTTCAGAATCCTGGCATCATCTACGCAGGCAAACTGACACTTGAACCGAATGGGATCGCCTACCTCTTGAAGCAAGGATCGCACAGAACATCTGAAGGGAAGGGGTTTTGGGAATTCGTTCGACTGACCCGCCGTGTCAACAGTCGCGGAGAAGTGTATTTCGAGTCCGATCCGGTGAATCTAGTCGCCACGGGCACGGTGCAAATCTTCAAAAACGTGCAGTCGGAGAAGTTGCCGCAGATTCAGTTTTCCTTTGTTTACTACGTATATCAGTAATCGCGTTTTCCCAATATCACTCCCCAATCCGGTTTCATGAAATCGCTCAACACGGTCTTTGCAGTTCACAATCATCAACCGATTGGCAACTTCGAGAAGATATTCGAGGAAGCATTTCAGCTTTCCTACAAACCGTTCCTTGAAGTTCTTGAGAAACATCCCACCGTGAAAATCACCCAGCACTGGACGGGAACGCTGCTGGAGTGGCTCGTAGTGAAACACCCGGAGCTGATTGAAATGATGAGAGAGATGGTCACGCGCGGCCAGCTTGAACTACTCACCGGTTCGTACTACGAAGCAATTCTTGCGATCATTCCCGAACCCGATCGCATCGGGCAAATCAAAAAGCTTTCAGACCACATTTACAAAATCTTCGACTTCGAACCGCGGGGCCTATGGCTTGCCGAACGTGTGTGGGAACAACCGCTTGTCGCGTCGCTGGCGAAGGCCGGAGTCGAATTCGTGGTCGTCGATGACACACATTTTCGGCATGTTGGTTTGCACGATGAAGAACTGCTCGGCTATTACATCACCGAGGAGCAAGGCCTGACGCTCAAGGTGCTGCCGATTGACAAAACGCTGCGATACACCGTGCCGTTTCGTGCACTGGAGGAAACGCTGCATTATTTCCAGAATGTCGCGTCCGAAAGCGGCGCACGGGTTGTCATCAACGCCGACGATGGCGAAAAATTTGGCGTCTGGCCGAAGACGTACGAGTCGGTGTACACGTCGGGTTGGCTTGAGGCGTTCTGCCGCATGATGGAAGAGCATGACTGGATCAGAACACTGCATCTTGCCGACGTCGTCGATACGCTGCCGCCGCAAGGAAGGATATACCTGCCGACGGCATCGTATGCCGAGATGCTGAAGTGGGCGTTGAATCCGACGGCGTTTCTGCAGTTGGAAAAATTCGAACAGGATTTGAAAGCCCGGGACATCTACAACGAAAACAGTATGTTCGTGCGCGGCGGGTATTGGAGAAATTTTCTCGCGAAATATCCCGAGGCAAACCACATGCACAAGAGAATGCTGCGGATTGCCGATCGTGCGCGCCGAGTTTCGGAAAAGCAGAAACTTCCGCTGGATGTGTGGGACAATCTCTGGGCAGGCCAGTGCAACGATCCGTACTGGCACGGCGTGTTCGGCGGTTTGTATCTGCCCAACTTACGATTCCCCGTCTATCGCAATCTGCTTCAGGCCGAAAGCAAGCTCGACGCCGTGGAGCAGCTTGCGCCCGTTCGGGTTGAAGAAGTGGACTTCGACTGCGATGGAACGCGTGAGGTTCTCGTTGAATCTGATGACATGAATCTCTACTTCAAGCCGCATGTCGGCGGAAGTTTGATTGAGCTGGACTACAAGCCAATCGCATTCAATCTTCTCGACGTGTTGAGCCGAAGGGAAGAGGGCTATCATCGCAGGTTGATGGCGAAGGGTGGAAAGCTTAACGACTCTGCTGATGAGCATGCCAGCATACATGATAGCATGCTCGTCAAAGAACTCGGGCTGGAGAATCATCTGCACTTCGATTGGTACCGGCATGCGTCGCTCGTTGATCACTTCTTCGGATCCGATACATCGCTTGAGACGTACGCGCAATGCAAGTACCTTGAGCTTGGCGACTTCGTCAATCAAACGTACAGGCACAAAGTGTCGTTGGAAGGTGATGGGATTCGCGTGACGATGTGGCGCGATGGGGCGCTTTGGTTTGGCCCGACTCCGCATCGCATCACGGTGCGTAAGGTGATCAAGTTTAGCAGCGCGAGCACGGAGTTCACAGCTGATTACACGATCATCAATCGCGAAGACAGACCCGTTGACATTTGGTTCGGCGTCGAGTTCTGTGTGGGACTTATGGCGGGCGACGCGCACGATCGCTACTATGAGATCGAGAAGCGCACGCTTGACGATCGACGTTTGCGGAGCGCGGGTGCAGAGCCGAACGTGAAGAAGTTCCGACTTGTGGATGAATGGCTTGGCATTCAGACTTCATTTGCACTCAAGCATGCAGCGACGCTCTGGCGTCATCCGATTGAAACAGTGTCGCTGTCGGAAGCAGGCTTCGAGCGCATCTACCAATGCTCGGTCGTCACACCGACGTGGCGCACGAGGCTGGAGAAGGAAGTGAAGTTTCAGATTGTACAGAGTGTGATGAGAGTGTAGGTAGAAATCAGCCATCAATACCTACAAATTCACAATCCACTCGCAGATAGATACCAGTTGGTCATCATTTGTTAGGTTCGCCGCGTTATTGAGCGAGCCAACCTGAAGATGTTTAAAGATTTCGGAAGCCATGCTATCCTCAATTGCTGCCCCGATGAAAAAGATTTGGGGCTTGTGTTTCCTGCGACCAAAATTCTTTCTGATTCGCTCCAAAGCTGAGTTGGCGGTCTTCCAATGTTCATCGGCTCCGGCAGGATCAATTCCACCTTTGAGTTCACCGAGAGCCACATATGCATCGATCTTATACACGAGCGATTGGTTCCCGCTGCCCAGGTCAGAGACAGTCCCCTCTAGAATGGAAAGGTCAACATTCTTCTTGACGATTGGCACTCGGATATTCGACATCAATACCCGACGGCGACCATTCTTTTCCCAGGACAATCCTTTGATGCGTTTCTCAATGTCCGTGTCGTCTTTTGGTCGCGCATGCCATGACTTTGTTTCGCCATCCTTCCATTGATAGTTCATTCCCGACAAGTTGAACACTGACAACAACGAGCGTAAGAATTTTCTTTCACCTAGAATTCCGGCAAGGTTTCTGGCCTTTCCGCCCAACGCATCTCCCTTTGTTAGAAGATAACGGTACACGAGTTCGTCGACAAAGCCGTCTCCCGCAGGCTCGAGGAACTTTTCGATCATCTCCCGAATGGCTTGAGTCTTATCTTCGTCAGTAAGGTAGTTTAGTGACTTCTCGGAAAGGCCCGAAGCTGTGAGTAGCCCAACGGCAAGGTCCTCTATTTTCAGTAAATCTTTTGCCTGTGTAACTGTTCCAGCTAGTGATTTTAATGTCTTTGCTTCTTCGATGTAGGGAAATGCCAGGTAGTTTTTCTCGAGGGCGAGCGAAATGAAACCAGCCCTCGTTTTCTCTCGTGATGTGACCAAGTCATCGGGCGATGCGATAGGAGTGTTCTTCATTCTTTCTTCCATAGGTACACGCATTTTCGGATTTCGGTGCGGCCATAGTTCCCCATTTGTTGGCTGCTGTTACCTTTACCTCGGGGCAAGACGAAAATATTCTGTGTGTTGAATCCAAGTCCTTCTGCAAATTCCGAGAGAATGAGGTCGACGGGGATTTCTTCCCCTCCGTAGCGAACATTATCGTTGACCATGACACAGTACCCTCCTCTCTTCGTTACTCTGGCCATTTCATAAATCGCAAAGCACATCTCCAGAAAATAGTTGCGTACCATTCTTGGAATATTGGCGTTGTTGAGCCTATCCAACTTGTTAAGTTCGCTTAGGATGTAATTCACTTCCGACATCGCAAGTGAGGAATCGTAGACACGGAGAACAGAGTCGAACGTACTGCTCTTGCCTAGCAAGGTGTACGTTTGCCTGAGTTGCTCCACTTTTTCTTTGTTCTCGACAGTACATGAAAGAAGCTCTTGTCGGAGGTTGCGTACTTTATCAGAGTCGCATCCGAGAAAGACTAATTCGAGCGCGTAGGTCCTTGTGTAGTCATAGCGGTTGCAGTATGGCGGCGAAGTCACGATGAAATCGAAGAAATCATTTTCAAAAGCTGGCAGCTCTTGCAGACACGATCCATCAATAATTTTGATTGAGGGATAATTGTGTCCGTTGTTCCGAGGAGTTTCAAAGAGCGAGTCACTCTGTGGAACTAGATCAGCGGAGATTTGTGATAGCTTGATTCTCAATGCCTGCTCGAAGGAGAGTATTCTGCCCTTGTTGAAAGGTTTGCCTGCCAGATCTCGCTTCGAGCGATAGTCCCACCTGAGGTATTGACCATCCTTTCGTGTATAGCTGATTTCTTCTAGAATCGAGAACGCGGCAAACCTTAAGAGGGTTCTGATTTCCTTTTGTGGCACGTGTTCGCAATAGCTGAGGAATCTATTGAGCGCTCTCTCGGTGTCTTCTGGGAAAGCGTCCTTTGTGATTGATATGTGATTGAGGTGAAGCGTGGTCCTCTCGAACTTATCATATTCTGACCAGAGGTTCTGTAGGCTTCTTCCGAGATCAGCAGGATCAATGTTGTGCAAGGCATCTCGTGTCTCCATAACGAAAATGCCGACAGGTAGAATTTCAATGCCGTAGGAGTCCCACCCAAGTGATTGGCCCGCAAACAGAGTCGTCCCCACTCCGGCAAAAGGATCCAGCAACTTCCCGGGCTTGTCCGAAAATTTCGTCAGAAAGTACTGAACGAGTGTTGAAGAGAAGCCTTCTTTATACTTGAACCATCGATAGATCGGTTCTTCCTTGTTTGCCTGGAAGCTAACGATTTGACGGCTAAGGTTTGAAGCCTTGATCAGTCTATCTGCAAACTTTTCGTATAGCTTCTGTCGTTCGGTAGGGAATATTTCTAATCGCTCATTCAATCGAGATGTTCTTGATCTTCCAGATGGTAAGTTTCAAAGAAAGATACCAAATTGCGACGCCTATTCAAATTTTGCTTCTCCCTACTTTGGTGTCAGTCATGGCGACTGCTCCTTTCTGAGTTTATGATGATTGCCTTACGCCCCACGTAAAAGAATTCTACGCTGACGCATTTCCGCTTAGCACATTCAACTGTGAATTCCTTATCTTGTCGTCAACATTTTTGAAAGAACACACCGCTGGCTCTATCGCAAACACATACGCCGCACATAAGCGTCATCGTTCCCGCCCTCAATGAGGAAAAGCTGCTCGAGCGCATGCTCAAGCAATTCACACCGGAACTTCTTCAGCACTACAATCTTGAAATCATTGTGAGCGATGGCGGCAGTACAGACCGCTCGCTGGAGATTGCCCACCGGCACGCGCATCGCGTTGTGGAGAACGAAGAAAAAATCAAGCAAACAATTTCGCTCGGACGCAACGAAGGCGCGAAGCATGCAACAGGCAGCATCTTCCTCTTCCTCAACGCCGACACGCTGATTAAAGAACCCGCGTATTTCTTTCGACGCATCAACGAAGAGATTCACGCCGACGGCCTCGCGGCAATCACGTGCAGCGTCGAAGTTTATCCTCACGAACAAAAACCGATCGACCGGTACTATCACGGCTTCTACAATTGGTTCTTCTTCATGATGAATCAGGTAGGAATGGGAATGGGCCGCGGCGAATGTCACATCATGAAGCGTGAGGTGTTCGAGAAGGTCAAAGGCTACGCCGCGAGGATTGCCGCGGGCGAAGACTACGACATGTTCCGCCGCCTTGAGAAAATCGGCCGCATCAAGTTTCTGAAAGATATTGTTGTGTACGAATCTCCCCGCCGCTACCGCAAGTACGGCTACACCTACGTCACCGCCTCCTGGTTCATGAACTTCCTTGCCGTGCAGTTTCTCCGACGCTCGATTTTGGATGAGTGGAAGCCGGTGCGATAGTTGACTCTCGGTTGAGCAGATTGTACATTGTCAATGGCGCGCATACTGCTTCAAACTGTTCTTCCGATTCCCCGTCAGGGTTCATTCAACCTCGATCAGCGTCAAGGATTGTTGCCATGAAGTGCGCCTCATACGTTATCATTGTCGCTCTCCTTTTCTTCTCATCAACAGAGTGCATCGCAAAGGAACATGCTTTAGGCAGGACGACCGCGCTCTCATCGATCTCACGATTTCCTTTTCAAGATTCCGCTCGCACGATACCTGAAGCTGTTCCAGTTGTTATGTCGGGCGAAACCGTCATGTTCTTCTGGGCTGAATCGACAGTCGTTCGTTCGGCGAAGAGCTCAGACGGCGGCGTAACATGGAATTCACCGACAAATGTTGCAACTGCTCAAACTCCCGTTCAGTATCTTAGCGCTATTCGGTCGTCAACCGGACGCGTGATTATCGTTTGGCGTGATACGACCGGAGTAGTCGAAACGTATTCTGATAACGGACAAACATGGTCTGCACCTTTTGTTATTGCCACGACCGTCACTAATCTTCTTCTCTCACAAACAACAGATGGCAAACTGTGGCTTTCGTATCGATGGATTCTTGGCGGAGTTGTTCGGCTGATCACGAGTACAGACAACGGAGCCACGTGGACCGCGCCACTGTCGATGCCGTCGTATGTGAAGAATCAACTCTCGATCGTCTCAGGGTTGGGATCAGCAATAGTCGGGTTCTTCATCTCAGCGGCAAACAAACTTGAAAGAGTCGTCAGCCTCAATGGAGGTTCGACGTGGTCGAGCGCAAGCCCGATTCTCAGTGGCGGCGGTAGTGAAGAGATGCCGAGGGCGCGAAATCTTTCCGTTGGAACAATCATCGTTGTTTATCAGAGCGGGAGAGTGGACTCAACACCCTTGCCATACACAACGTATGATGTCATGTACGTAGCCAGCTCGGACGGCGGAGCAACATGGTCATCGGCACAGAACTTCACGCGCTATCTGGGCATTGACCAGTTGCGCGGTATCGATCTCATGAACGGCAAACCTTTCGTACTCTTCGGCTCAGATCGTTTCTTTCCTGCTCGTATCACAAGCAGTCAGCTTCCGCGTCAACTGTGGTACGGAACAATCGGCGGGACTCCTGATTCGCTTGCCCCGCCTGTTTTCCTCGGCTGGTCGGTCTCGCCGCAGATTACCAATTTTCCCGCGATCATCCGGGTGTACACCGACGACGAGGTGGGCATGCTGGCGGTGAAGGTTCGATACGCATTCAATGGCATCTTGCAACCGGAGTTGTCTTTGTTTGACGATGGTATGCACAATGATCTCTTTGCTGGCGACAATGTCTTTGGGAATGACCTGCCGCCGTTGCCGGAAGGCACGATTGATTTCTGGTGTGACATCACTGATTTCACCGGTGTGTCACTTAGAAACAACCAAGTGGTGGTTTTCATCCGAGCTCCTCAAGATGCTCCTGGAGCGCAAGGAGATTCGATGAAAGTCTCGATGAACAATGTGGGGGTCTTCGGAAGGATTGTTCACAATTGGCCATCTCCGCGCCCGTTCTTTGTTGGTATGCAGTATCCTGCGAGGACAGATCTCGAGCATTTGTATTCCGGTGGCATTTGGATCGGGGGCATGATCGACACGTTGAGTGGGCGGTGGCCGCTTGTCTCCACTGTCAGCGAATACGATCCTTACATCACCGGCGAGCTTTCAAGTGCGGGAGGGTCAGCCGATACTGTTTGGAAAACGAAGGGACGAAACTCTCCCAAGCCTTCAGGGTGGGATGGCTACTGGGGAAACTCAATCGCTTTCCGCTCTCCGGGCGATCAGAATTTCTTCTGTACGTATTCGGACTATTTCTATCGCCCATCATCTCATATTCCGTTGGGTGTGAAAGTGATTCAGAGTTCATTTACGTGGAATGGCTCGACATTGCCCGGAGTTCAAATTCTCGACTACAGAATCGCAAACAATTCGCAGCGTACCATCAACAGCGCCTATGTTGCATTCTTTGCCGACGCTGATGTTGGCCCAAACACGTACGCGGGCTTTTATGGTAGAAACTACACGGAATTCTTCCCGGCATATCGTGCGGCCATCGCGCACAATTCCGTTGATCCTGGCAGCACGCCAATGGGAGTGTCGATCCTAGGTTCCGTGCCGGATTCATTGCGCATCACGTACAAATGGTATCCCGGACTACAAAGCCCACAGACTGATTCGATGAGATATCAATTGATGAGTGATGGCGTCGTGCAGCCGACTGGCTTTCCGGCAGTTGACGATATTCGGTTTCTCGTTTCCGTTGGTCCGTTCACTATTCGGCCGTACACATCATCGAACCCTGACACGCTGCGCATCGGCTTTGCGGTTTTGTCGGCCATGAACATACCGCAGCTTTTGGATCGCGCAGGTCAGGCGCAAGATGTTTATCAACGTGTGATTGTGCGCGGCGAACCGATTGAGCCGCCTGTCCCACCCTCGATTCCGACGCAATTCAATTTGTCACAGAATTATCCCAACCCGTTCAACTCATCGACAAAAATTGAATATCAGATTCCGAGAACGTCGCACGTGGAGTTGAGGGTCTTCGACATTCTCGGTCGGCATGTTGCCACACTTGTCAATGAGGCAAAGACTCCGGGGACATACGAAGCGATATTCGATGCACGCCAGATGGCAAGTGGCGTTTATTTCTACTCGCTAAGTGCTGATGGATTTGCAAGTTCGCGAAAGGCTCTTCTGATCAGATAATACTTCCTATCATTTTCTTGCTGAGGGTCATCATGGCAAAACGCTCGACTTCAGTGGCTTGTGGTTTGACCATTCTCTTGTACTCAATCGCTCTGTCGCAGACACAGCCGGCATGGCAGGCAAATCTTTCATCCTACCCATACGATACAACGACCACAGGTATGAAAGGTTTCCCAATCGTTGTCTCGAATGATACAGTCTTACTGTGCTGGATGAATGGACAACAGATCAAAGTTGCAAGAACTACTGGAGGCGGCAACACGTGGTCACAGCCCACAATCGTTGCCACTTCAGCTTCCTACAGTAGCGTACCATGGGGAGTGCGAACCGCGACTGGCAGAGTACTTCTTTTGTGGAGCGATAATACTTCCATCAGAACATGCTCTTCCATCGATGCTGGATTAACATGGTCCGCTCCTTCGACCCTATGGAGCGGTGTTGACGCAGATCTCTCAAGAACGATCGATGGCAGTCTGTGGTTGGCCTACCGGCCGTTTCCCTCATCGCCAAAAATTTTAATTCGAAGTACTGATGGAGGCTTATTATGGGGACCATCTCGACTCATCACGAGCGGTTATTGTGTGAATGTTGCCTTCGCGCTTGGAGATGGCGGATCTCTCCTCTGCTTCTTTGAGAATTCGCAGGGATATCATCTAATCAAAAGTTCAGATGAAGGCAGTACGTGGACTTCTCCGGTCCGGATTCCCGGTGCATTGCGAACCCCGCGTGTCGTTCAACTGCAGAACCGAAGTATCACATTACTGTATAGCGAGTACGCGTTGCGGACACCCAGTGACCTTTACTTTGACGTCTTTTCGATGGAAAGCTCGAACGGTGGAACGACATGGAGTGCACCGACCGCATTCACACGATTTGTTCGCGATGATCGGCTTCTCGGTGTCGACGTTTGGAACAACAAACCGTTCGTTCTTCTTGCGTCGGATCGTTGGCTGATGAACAAAATGTGGATGGGTGTTCTCGGGCTGACATCTGACTCGCTTGCCCCGCCAAGTCCACCCTCCGCCTCTGCCAGACATTATCAAGCCTATCTTCGGAATATCATTCGTGTAAGTGCCGATGATGAATCGGACATTGCATCAATAACTGCACGACTGTTCGTTGACAGCGTATACTCGCGTGCGATACAGTTTTTTGATGACGGGATGCATTGGGATGGGCGACCCGGCGACAACTCTTTTGGAGCGTGGCTCGATCCCATGCCGCCCGGCTTTATGGATTTCCGATTTGTCGTGACGGATATTTCGGGGAATACGCTCCCTGAGATTTCTGCATTGAGCTTTCAAAGCACAATCGGACCGCACCACGATTTTGCCCGGCAAGGCAGTCGCATGAAGGTCACGCTCAGCAACCGTGGTGTGATTGGCAGAGATGAACTACCATTTTCGAACTCCCCAGATTCAATGGGTGTGGAGTATCCCGTTGGATCAAGGATAGAGCATGTCTATGGCGCGGGACTCTGGATCGGGGGAATTATCGACACGAGCGGAACGGGGCAACGGCTTCACCGAGTTTCAGCGGCGTATGAAGGATGGTCGGGACCGCTATATGAATTCTATCCGACGCCATCCGATGCGGATTCGATCTGGCGTATCTTTGGCAGAAGCGCCGTGAAGCCGCCGGACTGGGACACCTACTGGGGCGCGGCGCTGCCGTTCAAACCACTCGCAGATCACAATCTACACTGCAAGTACACCGACTACGACCGTGCTGTTACAGGGCACGTGCCATTGGGTTTGAAGGTGATTCAAAGCTCATACAGCCGAGACGATCAGTACGCTGAAGGCATTCAGCTTCTCGATTTCAAAATCATCAACACATCTCAGCGTGAGATCGACAGCGTGTACGTTGGATACTTCATGGATGCCGACGTCGGACATGTTGATTCGTTTGAGTATGCAAAACGGAACTTTGTCAGCTATCGTCAAGCAGAGCGCTTCGCATTCTTTCACAATATTCTTGATGCAGGTTCGACTCCCGTCGGATATCACGTGCTGAGATCACATCGACCGTTGGACTCACTATCCTTTGCCTTTCGATGGTGGCACGGACCATCGTCGCCGAACAATGACGCGGCGAAGTATGCCGCGCTAAGTTCCGGCAGAATCGATCCGGAACAATTTCCCGCGTTTTCTGATACGCGGGCGCTTCTCTCCTTCGGGCCGTTCCGTCTTCCATCCGTCTCGTCGGCTCAACGTGAAACACTGCGGGTCGCCTTTGCAATTCTCTGCGGCATGGACCTGAATCAACTCATAGAACGATCTGCACGCGCGGAGGAAATCTACCGTCAGTTGACTGTTGTTGGAGATGACCTCCCCGATCTTCCACGGGAGTTTGGATTGGAACAGAACTTCCCCAATCCCTTCAATCCCACAACGACGATCAGATATCAGATCGCAAAGACATCGCACGCGGAGTTGAAGGTGTTCGATATTCTCGGTCGGCATGTTGCCACACTTGTCAATGAGGCAAAGACTCCGGGGACATACGAGGCGACGCTCGACGGCCGAACGCTGGCAAGCGGGGTGTACTTCTACACGCTCCGCGCAGGCGACTACGTTGGCGTCAGGAAGGCATTGCTTCTCAAGTGATCGCGCGATCAGAACTTTGTGCGCTCATCGTGCGTTAGTGCTACTGTAGCGTTGCGTTGACTTTCAGCGTCATTTTCGTTACACTCGCATGAGACAAAGGCGCAACCTTGAGGTCCGATGAACGCGTGACAGGTCAGAGTGCATCATTTTTTAGTCTTCTTTTGGGGAGTGTTATGAGGAAGCGGTTTTCACTGTTGTCCGTGAGTTTGATTATCGTGCTGAGTTTGGTTGCCGGCGCTTGGTTGAACCAACTGATCTCCGGGGACAACATCTACGACCAGCTCAACAAGTTCAAAGACGTGCTGAGTATGGCGCAGAAGGTCTACGTCGAAGACGTGGACACAGGCAAGCTCACCGAGGCTGCCATCAGAGGTATGCTTGGCGAGTTGGATCCGCACTCTGTGTACATTTCCTCCGCCGAGATGCAGCGTGTCAAAGAAGACTTCCAGGGAAGCTTCGAAGGCATCGGCATCGAGTTTGCCGTTCTCAATGATACGCTCGTCGTTGTGACGCCAATTATTGGCGGACCGAGCGAGGCTCTTGGCATCGAGGCCGGCGATAAGATCGTCAAGATCGATGACACGTCGTCGGTAGGCATTACGCAGGAAGCGGTACCGAAGAAACTCCGCGGCCCGAAGGGCACGAAAGTAAGAGTCGCGATTGCCCGCGCAGGCATCAAAGATCTCTTGCAGTTCGAGATTACGCGAGACAAAATTCCTCTCTACACGGTTGACGCTTCTTTCATGGTCGATGACGAAGTCGGGTATGTGAGCGTTACGCGATTTGCTGCCACGACGCAATCGGAGTTTGTCGAGGCTGTGTCGAAGTTGAAGCGCGAAGGCATGAAGCGACTCGTGCTGGATCTTCGGTTCAACGGCGGCGGCTATCTCGATCAGGCGTTCAAGATGGTGGATGAGTTGCTGCCGAAAGGAAAGAAGGTTGTCTATACAAAGGGACGCAGACCGGAGTTTAACGAAGAGTACATTTCGTCCGGCTCGGCGCGAGTTGCAGATGTCGGGCTGGTTGTGCTTGTGAATAACGCATCGGCGTCGGCGAGCGAGATTGTCTCCGGCGCTGTGCAGGATTGGGATCGCGGACTGGTTGTCGGTGAAACGACATTCGGCAAAGGTCTCGTGCAACGGCAGTATGATCTCACGGATGGTTCCGGTTTCCGGCTGACAACGGCACGGTACTACACACCGAGCGGCAGATTGATTCAGCGTCCCTATGGCGAAGACAAAGTAAAGTATCAACGCGAAGCCTTTGAACGCAATGAAGAAGAAGGCGAGAACATCACGCACTCTGCCGAGAAAGATTCCGCACGACCGAAATTCAAGACTGCCGGCGGTAGAGTTGTGTACGGCGGCGGCGGCATCACGCCCGATTACATTGTGAAGGGCGAGCGACTTGGCGAATACGCCGTGCAGTTGCGCGCGAAACAAGTGTATCTGGATTTCGCAAACAAGTACCTCGACACACACGGCGCAGCCATCAGGCAAAAGTATGGCGCCGACAGTCGTAAGTTCGCTAAGGATTTTGAGATCACAGACGAGATACTGGAAACGATCAACTCAATGGCGAAGAACAAAGGCGTTGAGTTCAAGAAAGAGGCATACGATAAAGATGTGCGGTTCGTGAAGTTGCTTGCTAAAGCGTCGATTGCCCGCTCGATCTGGGGCAACGTCGGGTCTTCTCGCGTTACGCTGCTGGACGACAATCAGTTCAAGAAAGCAATCAGTCTGTTCCCGGAAGCGGAGAAGATCTCCAAGAGTCTGACTAGTCTGAAGTAAAACTTGCTTGAAACATATTCTCTTAGACATGGGTCAACTGAAATGCGGCAGTGCGTGCAGACGTGCTGCCGTTGTTTTTTTTCTGATCGCTTCATTCATCACCTCCACACAAAGTCAAACCAAATCCCCGGCTTCCAAAATCCTTGTTGAAGGGGAGGATCTCATCTACAACGTCCGGTACGGATTTGTCGATCTCGGACAAGTGAAGATCAAAACGCTGAAGCGTAGCGCGACCAACGGCGCGACGACATTCAAGACGATCGCCTATATCGATTCTTACAAAAAGATACCATTCGTCAACTTGCACGCTGTGTTCGAAAGCCTAATCGACAGCGTGGTCTTCTCGCATTTCTTTGTCGGTAAAAGCAAGGATGGCGACTACTGGAATTTTGGTCGTTACATCTTTGACTATCCGAAGAAGAAAGCCTATCTGGAGTTTGGCGGAAGAGATACGATCATCGAATCGCGTGACACGCTCACGCTCTCAGGCAGGACGCAGGACGGCCTTTCGCTTTTCTTCTACGCGCGCGATCAGTTGTTTTCCGGACGGACACAGAACGTTCCCGCCATCGTCAAAGAAAAGAATGTGAACACGGTGATCAACTTCGCGGGAAAGCAGGAGTCGGTCGAGCTTGACTTCGTCGATTATCCCGTTGATGCAATTAGCTTTGATGGCACGATGGAGTTCACCGGAATTTTCGGACTGACCGGCGACTTTGAAGGCTGGTTCAGCAACGATGAAGCGCGTGTTCCCATTCTTGCGAAGATGAAAGTGATTCTCGGCAGCGTTACGATTGAGTTGATGGAATGGAAACGGGCGGGCTGGACACCACCTCGCGCACAAGACTAATCATGCCACTCATTACGTACAACGGCGCTCTTCCGTCCGTCGATCCGTCGGTGTTTGTTGCCGACGGGGTCCATCTGATCGGCGACGTTCATCTCGCGAAGGACGTCAGCATTTGGTTCAACTCCGTGTTGCGCGGCGATATCAATCGCATTGATGTCGGCGAGCGAACGAATATTCAGGACTGCACGGTAATTCACGTGACGCATGAGTTGGCGGTGCGCATTGGCAGCGATGTGACCGTCGGGCATCGCGCGATTATTCACGGCTGCACGATTGGCGATTGCTCGCTGATCGGGATGGGCGCGGTGATTCTCGACAACGCAACGGTCGGCTCCGCGGCGCTCGTTGCTGCAGGCGCTGTCGTGTTGCAAAATTTTGTCGTGCCCGACGGAATGTTGGCGGCAGGAGTTCCGGCGAAGATCATTCGTCCGCTGACCGACGACGAGAAACGTCAGATCAAAGAGTCGGCGTTTCATTACGCAGAGTATGCACGAGGGTACATGCCCGCAGCGGGAGATCGTTCATGAGACTGAAGTTTTGGGGGACACGCGGCTCGATTCCGACGCCCGGCAAAGAGACCGTGCGCTACGGCGGAAACACGCCGTGCATTGAGGTTCGTCTCCGTGGCGAGCGGCTCGTGATTCTCGATGCGGGGACCGGCATTCGCGATCTCGGCGAGGCGCTGATGGCGAAGGGTGAGTCGGTGAACGCGCATCTGCTGATCGGGCATCCGCATTGGGATCACATTCAAGGCTTTCCGTTCTTCAAGCCCGCGTTCATTTCAGGCAACGAGCTGACGATTCTTGGCGCGCAATCGAAAAATGTCACGCTGCGCCAGATGATCTCCGATCAGATGAACAAAGTGTACTTCCCGATTCAGCTCAACGAACTGAAAGCCAAGATCAACTTTCATCCTCTTCGTGAGGGAACGATCGAAATCGCCGGAGCGAAACTGACATCGATCTACGTGAATCATCCGGCATTTGCTCTCGGCTATCGACTGGAAGCCAACGGTCGCTCGGTTGTCTATATCAGTGACAACGAACCGTTTGACGGCGAGGTCGCTCGCTCGGTGAAGAACGTCGAAAAGGTCATTGTCGATAAGTACACCGAGACCAAGGGCGATCCCAATCAGCGCATTTTCGATTTTGCCCGCGGGGCCGATATTTTGATTCATGATGCGACGTACACTCCGGAGGAGTATGTGAACCGCGTCGGCTGGGGACACTCGCACTATCTGTTCACACTCAAGGTGGCCGCCGAAGCTCAGGTGAAGAAGCTCGTCCTCTTTCATCACGACCCGTCGCACAGCGACGACAAGATCGACGAGATCGTCGATACGTGCAAGAAGGAGATCAAGACGCGCGGGTACAAGTTTGACTGCGTTGCCGCGGCCGAAGGAATGGAACTTCAGTGCTAAGGGCTTCAACTGAAATCACCGTGATCGACAGCGAACAGGAGCGACCACGCAACACCGGCAGTTGCAAATGGAGAATCGTCTTGACAATCACTCGAATGCTCTATATATTGGCGCAAGTTTGTTGCTGCACTATCAATCTCTCACAAAAACGGAGTGGTGATGGAACGCGGAAAGGTGAAATGGTTCGACGCGAAGAAGGGATACGGCTTCATCGAGAAGCAGGGTGGAGGCGATGTCTTCGTCCACATCAGCGGTCTGAAGGACAAGGAGCAGAAGACATTGGCCGAAGGGACGTCCGTCGAATTCGAAATCACGAACGGAAAGAAAGGTCCGCAAGCGACGAACGTTGTTATCCTTTAAGAGTTGACAACAGTACCGTAAGAACCCCGCGGCTGCGTACACGACAGTTGCCTCGGGGTTTTGCATTATGTTGAAGAGAACACCTATGTCCTTTACCTTCAGGCAGTCTGATTTCAAGAAAATTGGCAAGCTTCTCAATGCAGCGCCGAAAGCGATGGGGACGAATTTTCGATTCGAGGTCAGCGGCAAAGACCCACACCGCAAGCTCGCGCTGGAAATTTTTCCGCACATTCGCATCGGCGATCAGAAGGGCAATCTCGTTTCCGTCTATACCGAATCATCGCATTTGCAGCTCCACTTTTGTTCGGGGTTCGTGCTGAGCGATATGCTCGGCGAAGTGACGTTCATCGGAGAGCATAATGGGAAACTGAGCGGCCTCATTATTGAACGAGAAGGAGGATGCTCGCTGTATGCCAATGTCGATCGCACATTGCTCTCGGGCGACTTCACGCGCCTGGGTCCGGAGGTGATGCTGTCGGGAATCGCGCTTTCGCTGACTGATAGCATCCTCGACTCGGCGGATCGGAAATTGCCGCAAAGGAGAACAAAGAAGAAAGCTCGTTGATGCCGGAGGTGAGAGTGTTCAACGCGCATCGCCGTTATCGGGTGCGAAAGGCGAGAGTGGAGGGTTATGTGAAGCAGGTGTTTGGAACGAGAAAGGCTTTGATCACCGTCGTTTTTGTTGACTCACAGCGCTGCAAATCGATCAACAGAACTTTTCTGCGCCACAACTACGTTACTGATGTTATCAGCTTCTGCCTAGAAACCTCGCCCATTCTGGAAGGCGAAGTGTATGTAAACCTCGATCGGGCGCGAGCACAGGCACGCGAGTACAATGTTACGCAGACAAATGAAATTGCGCGCCTCGTCATTCACGGATGCCTGCACTTGGCCGGGTACGATGATACCACAACTGCACAACGAGCAGCAATGAAAGCTGCCGAGGATAAAGCGCTGCAGCAGTTGTTCACACACTGAACGAAATAGGAGAACCGGAACACTTGAAAGAACGAGTCGTCGAAATTCTCGTGTACATCATGTCCGAAATCGAATCGAACAAGCGATTGAGCGATATTGATGTCGACGGATTGAAGCAGCGGGGCTACACGCAATCGGAGATCAGCATTGCGCTGAGCTGGTTGTATGAGAACGTGCCGATGCAGGACGGACACGTCGTGCATCAGGGTACATCATCGTACGCGTCACGCCGCCAGTTGCACGACGCCGAACGCATGATGATGACCACGGAAGCGCAGGGCTATCTCATGCAGCTCAACGAACTGGGTCTTCTGGACAACCGCGAGCTGGAAACCGTGATTGAGCGGGCGATGGTCTCGGGCTTTGAGCAATTCACGATTTATGAAATGAGGGAAATCGTTGCTGCGGTGTTATTCTCAAAAAAGAGCGCTGGAAACGATCGACACGTGCTGCCCAACGATTCAGAGACGATTCACTGATGGCGAAGAAAAAGAAAATAGAACCAAGCAACGGACAAGCGTCTAAGACACCCGACGTGTCGCCGAAACCGAAGACGAAACGCCGACGTCCCGGCTTTGTTGATGACGTTCCCGTCGGAGCGAAGTTGATCATTGTCGAATCGCCGTCAAAGGCAAAGACGATCAACAAATATCTTGGCAAGGACTACATCGTCGAGGCGTCGGTCGGGCATATCAAGAATCTGCCGAAAAGTAAACTCGGTGTGAACGTCGATCATGACTTCAGCCTGGACTATGAGACGATCAAGGGAAAAGACGAGGTGATCGAGAAGCTGCGGATGCATGCAGCGAAGGCGGCGTCCATCTACATCGCGACCGACCCTGACCGTGAAGGCGAAGCGATTGCCTGGCACATTGCCAGGGAGGTCGATGGCTTCAACAAAGATATTCACCGCGTGCTTTTTCATGAGATCACAGAGCGCGGCATTAGCGAGGCGATGAGCAATCCGCGCGAGATTGATCAGAAGCTGGTCGATTCTCAGCAGGCGCGGCGCGCGATGGATCGGCTCGTGGGCTACAAAGTAACGCCGTTTCTCTGGAAGACGATGTTTTTCGGCGTGCTCTCTGCCGGGCGCGTTCAATCGGTTGCCGTCCGGCTCGTGTGCGAGCGCGAGGTGGCGATCAAGTCCTTCATCCCGGAAGAATACTGGTCGATCGTTGCCGAGTTTCAAGTCGTGGGAAGCGATCCGTTCTTCGCGAAGCTCTTCAAGGTAGCAGGATCCGAGCCGAAGATCGGAAACACGACGACTGCTGAAGGGTACGTCAACGACATCAAGAAGCAGACGTACCACATTGCAGACGTTCAGCGGAAACCTGTTCGCCGGAATCCTCCCGCGCCGTTCATTACAAGCACCTTGCAGCAGGAAGCTGCACGCCGGCTCCGCTTCAATGCGAAGCGCACCATGATGTTCGCGCAGAAGCTCTACGAAGGCGTCGAGCTGGGCGAGGAGGGCCGCGTCGGCTTGATTACCTACATGCGTACCGACTCGACGCGATTGAGCGACGATGCCGTGAGCGACTTGCGCGTGTACATTCTCGAAAATTATGGGAAGGAATACGTTCCCGAAACGCCGCGACAGTTCAAGAAGGGGAAAAGCTCGCAGGACGCGCACGAGGCAATCCGACCGACGTCGCTGAAGCTTACACCCAAAGCCGTCAAGAAATATCTCGACAAAGAGATGTTTGAGTTGTATGAGTTGATCTGGAATCGTTTCGTCGCATGTCAGATGAGCCAGGCGGTGTTCGAGCAAACCACGGTGGATGTTCTTGGCGGCGACTATCTCTTCCGCGCATCCGATTCGATTCCGAAGTTCCGCGGCTTCCTTCAGGTGTATGATGATATTGTTGATGAATCGGAGAAGGAGGTCGAGAACGACGACGACCCGCGATCCAATCTGCCTGCGAATCTCAAAGCAGAAGATCGAGCGAGTCTGACCAACCTGCTGCCAAATCAACACTTTACGAAACCGCCGGGACGGTACACGGACAGCTCGCTGATCAAGGAGCTTGAAGCACTGGGCATCGGGCGGCCAAGCACGTATGCGATGATCGTTGACACGATTCAGGCGCGCAAGTACGTGGAGTCACGGGAGCGCCGCCTCTACCCGACGGAGTTGGGCATGACGGTGAATCGCATTCTCGTCAAAAGCTTTCCGCACATCATCAACGTGGACTTCACGGCGAAGATGGAGGACGAGCTTGAGACAATTGCCACGGGCGAACAAACGTACCTCCAGGTGATGGAAGATTTTTATCATCCGTTCATCAGCGATGTCGAGTCTGTTGAGAAGACGGCGTCTTCCATCAAGAAGTCGCTGCAGGAGACGACGGACGAGGTGTGTGAAGTCTGCGGCAAGCCCATGATTATCAAGTGGGGGCGCAACGGCAGGTTCATGGCCTGCAGCGGTTATCCGGCGTGCAAGACGACAAAGCCGCTGAAAGAGGAACAGGAAGCGACGAAACATATTGCCGGCGTGAAATGCGACGTGTGCGGCGGCGACATGATTATCAAGGGTGGAAAGTTCGGGGCATTTCTCGGTTGCTCAAACTATCCGACATGCACCTACACGCGTCCGATCGGCATCGGGATCAAATGTCCGAAGTGCAAAGACGGCGATGTGATCGAGCGGAAGACAAAGCGCAAGCGTGCGTTCTTCGGATGTTCGCGCTATCCGAATTGCGATTTCGCTTCGTGGGATCGTCCGGTGTTGCAGGCCTGCGACACATGCGGCAATGCATACATGGTTCAGAAGTACACACAAACACGCGGCGAATTTTTGCAGTGTCCGAAGTGCAAGGCCGAAGTTGCGAAGGAACACGCTGAATCTGCTGCCTCATAATTCTCAGCGCATTGATGCAAGAACATATCGCCACATTCTTGCAGTACCTCCGGGGGGAGCGCAATTACTCTCCTCATACGATCTCATCGTACGAAGACGATCTGAGAGATTTTACCCGATTCCTCTCGCGCCATTTCGGCGACGAAGCGTTCTCGCTGGAGAAGATCGACCAGATCACGTTGCGCATGTTTTTGCATGATCTTGTCGATCAACAATTCTCGAAGCGAAGCATTGCCCGCAAACTTGCCTGTCTGAAATCATTCTTCCGTTATCTCCACAAGAAAAAAATCATTGAGACAAATCCGGCAGCCAATGTTCGCTCGCCCAAACTCGATAAGACGCTCCCGGCCGTTCTTGACGAGCGCTCTGCCGAAGCACTGATGTCGCAGCCCGATACGACGACGCCCGAAGGACTGCGCGACCGGGCAATCCTCGAATGTTTCTACGGGACCGGAATTCGTTTGAGCGAGCTGATCGGTCTCGACTGGACTGACATCAATATGCACGAAGGCACGTTGAAGGTAACAGGCAAGGGGAGTAAGCAACGTATTGTGCCCATCGGCAGAAAGGCATTGGAGGCGCTCAGCGCATGGCGTGCCGGTTCCCGGGAATTTGTCGGCGAGAAATATCACTCTGACTGCGACGTCAGGGGCGTGTTTCTGACGAAGCGCGGCAAACGACTTTCACGCAAGGCAATTCACGTGCTCGTGAACAGATACATCGGAAGAGTTTCGGAAATTCACAAGAAGAGTCCGCACGTGTTGCGGCACAGCTTCGCGACGCACATGATCGATCATGGCGCGGACTTGCGGGCTGTCAAGGAGTTGTTGGGGCATGAGAGTCTCTCGACGACGCAAGTGTACACACATGTGAGTGTTGAGCGGTTGAAAAAGATCTACGCGCAAGCGCATCCCAAAGCCTCATAGAACAGAACTGACGAGAAAGGAGCATCATCATGGATATCAACTTTACGGCGCGACGCTTTCGGGCTCATCCGGATATCAAGAGCTATGCGATAGACGAAGTGAAGAAGCTCGAGAAACTGTACGATGGCATCGTGCGGGCTGAAGTGATTCTGTTTTACGAGCGAAGCACCAACAGCCTCAAAACTGCCGAGGTCAATCTGCATGTCCACGGCACGATGCTGACGGCTCATGAGAAATCGAATGATTACGTCAAGTCCATCGATGGCGCCATCGAGAAAATGAGCATGCAGCTGAGGAAGTACAAGGCGAAGCTGCGCGGCAAGGACAAAACAAAAGTGCGGACCATTCGCGAGAAGGCATAGTCCGCCGAAAGGATCACCTGTGAAAGTTGACAGGAACAAAGAGACACGGAAAAAATTCATAACGGTCGGTTTCCTCTTTGACGCTAATCGTGAGCGGTTCAAGCTGCAATCGCTCAACGGTGATCACGGATTCGAAAATCACATCAAAGACAAAAACATCCATCGTCCCGGCCTTGCACTCGCGGGCTACGTCGATCTGTTCACATACGACCGCGTGCAGATGATCGGGAACACGGAGATCAACTACCTGAAGTCGCTGGATCTCCAGCACCGTAACACTGCGTTCAAGACTCTGCTCGAATTCAAGATCCCCTGCATGGTGCTCACGAATGGGAACGTGCTGGACCAGGAACTGCTCGACGCCGCAGCGGCCAAAGGGATTCCCATCTTCGGAACTCCCTTCGAGACGACGAAGTTTGGATACTTCATCGCGGATTTTTTGGATGATCAGTTTGCGCCGCAAGTGGTCATACACGGTTCGTTCGTGGATGTGTACGGTGTTGGCGTGTTGCTCATCGGGCGGTCGGGGATTGGGAAGAGCGAGATCGCGCTCGATCTGGTCGAGCGTGGCCATCGGCTCGTGGCTGACGATGTCGTGAATGTGACGCGCAAGGGTGAAGGCATTCTGATGGGGTCCGGAACGGATTTGGTGAAGCATTTCATGGAGATCCGCGGCCTCGGCCTGATTGATGTGCGGAGCATGTTTGGGATCCGTGCCATCCGCTTCCAAAAACGGGTCGAGCTTGTGGTGGAACTTGAGGAATGGAAACCGACACAAGACTACACCAGAACCGGGCTGGACAACGAGATAAGTAGCATCCTCGACGTGGATATCCAACTTGTAAAACTTCCCATCTTCCCCGGAAAGAATGTAACGGTCATTACGGAAGTTATTGCTCTCACCTACCTGTTGAAACACTACGGCTACGACGCAGCGAAAGAATTTGCCAAACGACTGGAGGGAACAATTGCCGACAAAAAGAAGAAAGGTAATCGGGCCATCAACTACTTCGAACACGACTTCGAGTGACTGGACAAACCAACGTAGGGGAAAAACTCTAAATCGTTAAAAAACTCTAATACCGACAAAAAAACCTTGACAAAGCAGGCTGTATTAAGTATCATTGCACAGTTCAAACGCAGTGCACGCCCCGCACAACTGATTTCAGTTCTTTTTTAGAAATCCAAAGACGAAGAATCCCACAATAGGCGCAAGTCGACTGGCATTACTTATGCTCACCTACTGACAGCGCCCGTTAACTAGTGAGGTATGCGTGTTTAAAAACATACGATTTTTCACCTTCTCCGATAAGACGCTCGACTACCAGGAAGTGAAGTACTTTTGGACAAAGTCTCTCGCCTCTGTTGCCCTGCTGAGTCTCCTTCTTTTCGGAACGTTTGTGGTCGTCAACCGGGTCCTCGGTGATCCGTTTGGCTTTGCACAAAAAACTGATCTCCTCGTCGAGAACCGCGTCCTGAAACAACAGATAGCGGAATTTTCTTCCAAAGCATTGGCCGTTCAGAAAAACATTGATGAGCTTGCCGATCAGAACAACCAGCTTCGCATGATGGTTGATCTACGAAAGATTGATGATGACACGAAGAAGGCCGGCGTTGGAGGATCGCTGCTCGCACCCGAGTTCTCGTTCCTCGGTCCTGAAGCGGATCAACTCCTCACGAAGTCGCTTGGTATTCTCTCTCAATTGGAACGCGAGGTCGAGCTTCAAAAGAAAAGCTATCAGGAAATCACGAAGCGGTACGAGTATAACAAAGAGTTCTTCCAGCATTTGCCTGCCATCAAGCCGTGTGAAGGCCCTTACTCGATCAACGGCTTTGGCATGCGGGTACATCCGGTTCTCGCTGTTTGGCGTATGCATGAAGGGCTGGATATCATGAACGATATGGGCGCGCCGGTTTATGCAGCCGCCGACGGTCAGGTTCATTTTGCCGGAAAAACCATGAGCGGCTACGGAGTGCAGATTGAACTGGCGCATGGATACGGGTACACCACACTGTATGCGCACCTCTCCGCCGTGTTGGTGAGGGACGGTCAGAAGGTGAAGCGGGGGGAACTTATCGGTCGGGTAGGCCGTTCAGGCTTAGTAAGCGGACCGCATCTGCACTACGAAGTGCGGCTGAACGGACGCAAGCAGAATCCGGTCGACTACTTCTTTGATGACATCGACGCCGCGAAGTACCGCGCGCAGTTGGCGGCCGCGCGCTGAACATGATTGCCCCTGAGCTGTTTGAATCGAAACGAAAGGATGTGGTAAGAAGTTGATCTGGACAATGGAACTTGCGTCGCACCTTGATGACGCACCGTGGCCTGCTACGAAAGATGAGTTGATTGACTACGCCATGAGAACAGGAGCTCCTCAGGAAGTCGTGGAGAATCTTCAGGAGCTGGAAGATAGCGAAGAGCCATACGAAAGCATGGAGGAGATCTGGCCAGACTATCCAACCGATGAAGATTTCTTTTTCGAGGATGAAGGGGAGTATTGATCTCGGCGGGTGACCGCAGGGAAGTTCTTGAAGATTCTCTTCATTTTACCCATCGCCGTTCTGTCGGGATGGGTTTTTTGTTTATATTATCCTCGTTCCGATTTCAATAATGCTATTGATGCATCGAAAACTTCCGACACTTCTCGTACTCTGGATTTTGTTTATCACAGTAGGCCTCTCTCAGGGAAAACGCTACGAGATCTCTTCCATCAGCTTTGAAGGCAACGATACCTTCAGTGATAGTGAGTTGATGCAGCTTCTGCTGGTGCGCGAAACTCCGGGATTCATCAGCAAAACCCTGCACGGCATGTTCGAAGCGCTTGGCCGCCCGGAAGAGTTTCTCGATGTTCCGATACTCGCAGAGGATGTCGGCAGGCTCCGACAACTATATCGTGATCATGGATTTCAAGATGTCGTCATCGATACTTCACTGGCTTTTCGCGAAACGAAGTCCAGGGTGGACATTACGTTCAAGATCATGGAGGGATACCGGTCGAAGATCGACACGCTGATCTATCGCGGAATCGTTGATGTTCCGCCGCAAGTGATTGAGAATCTCTCCGGCAGCGCTTTCATCAAGCAGGGAGATTATTTCTCGAAGGTGTTGCTCGACGAAGAAGTCAAGCGCATCATGACGATGCTGACAAGCGAAGGCTATGCACGGCCGACGTTCGTGCGGGATAGTTCGTGGGCGCGGTATCGCACCAGCACGCGCAACTACGAAGTCGTCTTGACATTTGAGTTGAACCAACGCTACCGGTTCGGAAAAATCGTTGTGCAGAATGAAGATTCGACGCGCACGGATATTCAACCGGAAGCAGTCGTGCGCCAGCTCGATTTCGAGGAAGGGAGTCTCTACGACACGCGCAGCATCACGACAAGCGAACGCAATCTGAACCGGCTCGGCATTTTCGATCTTGCGCGCATCAGCGTTTCTGTCCCGACCGATGACTTCAATTCCGTTCTCGTCGGCACGACAGTGCGCGTGCGTCCCAAAGACAAACATGAGTTTGCTCCCGAAATCACATTCAGCGATGAGAATACGAATTTCAATCTCGGACTCGGACTCGGCTACTCGCACCGGAATTTCCTCGGAGGCTTGCGCACTGCTTCAACCAGAGTTCGTTTCCGGACAGCGACGCTGAAAGAGTTTCCCGATTTCTTCCAGTTGGAGACTGATGCTGTTGCCAATCTCGACCTGACGTTTGAGCTGATTCAGCCGTACGTGTTCAGCAACAAAATACGCGGCTCGTGGTCGTTGTCGTGGATTCGAGATAAGCAGAAGATTTATCTTTCCACCATCCTTCAAAACAAGTTCAGTCTCGCATTTCGGTTTGCCGAGTTCACGACCGGCTACCTGGACTGGGCGCAGCAGCTCGTCAAGCTCCAGAAGCGTCCCAACTACACAATCAACATGTCCGACGTCAATGAACTTCGTCAGCTGCGCGACCTCGAACTTCAGGCGCGTGAAGAGCAATTCAACTCGATTGTCTCCTTCACGATTCAACGCGACATGACGAATGATATTTTCTCTCCGTCACGTGGTTTCATTCACGCGCTCACGCTGGAGGAATCCGGCGTGCTGCCGCTGGTGCTCGACAAGCTCGGGTGGGTTGACCGTCCGTTTACGCAATTCTACCGCGTGAACGTCATCGGCCGCTGGTATTACGACCTGACGAGCACGGAGCGATTCTCTGTGTTCGCGATGAAACTGCGCGCCGGGCTGGAAGAAAAATACGGCGCGAGCCGCAGCGACACGAGTCGCGTTATTCCGCAGACGCATCGCTTTTATGCGGGCGGCAGCGGCAGCGTGCGCGGGTGGCGATTGCGCGAGCTGAGCGCGACCGGCGATCCGCAACTCGGCGGGAATCTGATTCTTGAAGGAGGGTTCGAACTGCGCATCAATGTGCTGCAAAAGTTGAAAGATGATTTTTGGGATAGGCTCTGGACTGTGTTGTTTCTGGATTTCGGCAACGTGTGGGCGAACGTGAGCGATGTGAATGCGCGCGGCATTGCGGCGGCTGCCGGATTTGGCATCCGCTACGACACGTTCTTCGGACCGTTCAGAATCGATTACGGCTTTCGTGTGTACGATCCCAGACCGCCTGCGAGCGAGCCGGGAAAACATTGGATCACGCAACGCAAGTTCTTCAGTGAAACGTTTGCTCAGGGTATAGTTCATTTCGGAATAGGTCATGCCTTCTAAGTCACCAACAATCTGGCCACGCGTCATCGGTCAGCATCGCGTCAAGAATATCTTGTTGAGCGCACTGCGTGTCGAGCGTCTGCCTCATGCGTACGTCTTCGTGGGAAACGAAGGCGTCGGCAAAGACGCGATGGCGCTCGAGCTAGCGCGTGTCATTCAGTGCGAGCGGAAACAGGATGAAGCCTGCGGCGCGTGCGCCTCGTGCCTGAAAATGGAAACGCTCCAGCATCCGGACGTCAAGTTCGTTGTCCCGCTCCCGGTCGGAAAGAATGAACAAAGCGATGATGGTCCGCTGGACAAAGTTCCGGCGAGCGAAGTGCAGGCGATTCAGGAGCAATACCGGCTGAAGGCGCACAACCCGTATCATCGCGTGAGTATTCCCCGTGCAAATATCATTAAGATCAACAGTATTCGCCAGGTGCGGCGGGAGTCGGCCATGCGGTCGCTGTACGGAGGGAAGAAAATTTTCATCGTCTCCAATGCTGAAGAGATGGGGGATGAAGCAGCGAACACGCTGCTGAAGACGCTGGAAGAGCCGCCGGGTGATACGCTTCTCATTCTCACAACATCACGACCCGAAATGCTGCTGCCGACGATTCTCTCCCGTTGCCAATTCGTTCGCCTCGATCCGCTGACGGAAGAAGACATCGCGGGCGCGCTCGTGGCGCGAGAAGGCGTTGAGCGCGCGCAAGCGACACTCGTCGCCCGGCTGGCAAGCGGAAGTTATGTGCATGCGCTTGAACTGCTGCAGGCGAACGTCGCAGAACTGCGTCAGGATGTTGTGCAGTTTATTCGCACAGCGCTCGCTTCGAATTTCCTGAATCTCTCGCAACACATCGACAAGCTCGCTGCGACAAAAGATCGTGAGTTCATCGTGCGATTCCTGACGCTGATGCTTGTGTGGTTTCGTGATGCGTTCGTGCTTCTGCTGGGCGCCGACGTCATCAATCTCGATCAGCAGGAAGACCTGAAGAAGTTCACGGCGCGATTTCCTTCCGCTGACTTGAATGAAGTGATGGCGGCAGTCGATCATGCTATTTCGCTTATAGGTAAAAATGGGTACATTCCCCTCACGCTTTTGCAACTGACTGTGAAAATGAGGCGTTCGATTCTTGAGTCAAGACAACTTTCGATTCCAACAGCAAGCAACGCATGACTGAAGCAAAACGGATTCTTGTTACAGCCGCATTGCCGTACGCCAATGGCCCGATTCATCTCGGACATCTTGCTGGCGCGTATCTGCCGTCAGACATTTACGTTCGTTATCAGCGGCTGAAGGGGCGCGAAATCGTCTTCATTTGCGGTTCGGATGAGCATGGCGTTCCGATCACGCTTACGGCAGACAAGGAAAAGATCACGCCGCAAGCGGTGGTCGATCGTTACCACGAGATGAACAAGAAAGCGTTCGAGCAATTCGGGATGAGTTTTGACAGCTACTCCCGCACTTCACTTCCGTTGCATCATCAGACTGCGTTGGAGTTCTTCCTTGATTTTCATCGGCGCGGAATTCTGCGCGAGAAGCAAGAGAAGCAGTTCTTCGATCCCAAAGCAAACATGTTTCTTCCCGATCGTTATGTTGAAGGAACGTGTCCGATATGCGGAAATACGGAAGCTCGCGGCGATCAATGCGAACGCTGCGGCTCGTATCTCAACCCGACCGATTTGATCAATCCGAAAAGCAAAATCTCCGGCGAAGTCCCGGTGCTGCGCGAAACTTCGCATCTGTACTTTCCTCTTGGCGAGTTTCAGTCCCGGCTTGAAGCATACATGCAAGAACGCAGCGCTCGCGACGGATGGAAAGAGAATGTCCTGAAGTACTGCCAGTCGTGGTTCAACGATGGATTGCAGGACAGGGCAGTGACGCGGGATTTGGATTGGGGTGTGAAGATTCCACTGAGCGGCTATGAAAGCAAGGTGCTGTACGTGTGGTTCGATGCAGTGCTCGGCTACATCTCATCGACAAAGGAGTGGGCGCAGCGCAACGGCAACCCTGATGCGTGGAAAAAGTTCTGGCTTGATGACGGCACGAAATATCTTGCGTTCATCGGCAAGGACAATGTTGTGTTTCATTGCATTGTTTTTCCCGCGATGCTGATGGCATGGAACGACGCTCACGCTGCTGAGCGCTACGTGCTGCCCGAGAATGTGCCGGCAAATGAGTTTCTGAACTTCGAAGGGCAAAAGTTCTCGAAGAGCAGAGGCATTGGGATTGACGTGCAGGATTTTCTTGCGCGCTTCCCGGCCGATCCGCTGCGGTATTATCTGGCCTCGTCCTTGCCCGAGTATCGCGACTCCGATTTCTACTGGAAGGATTTTCAGGCGAAGAACAACAATGAGCTTGCAGACATTCTCGGCAACTTCGTGAATCGTACGCTCGCGTTCGCGGGAAGAACATTCAGCGGCGCGACGCCAGGCCGCGGCGCTCTTTCGCCGCGCGACGCTGCGATGATCGAGGGAATGAAAGCCGTTCCCGGCGCCGCCGGTTTGTGTTTTGAACAGTATCGGTTCCGCGACGGCTTGCTTGAGATCATGAACCTTGCGCGCTCGGCAAACAAATACTTCAACGACAGCGAGCCGTGGAAGACTGCCAAGTCCGATCCGACACAATGCGGAACGACGATCAACATCAGCCTCCAGATTGCCCGTACACTCGCGATTCTGATGTCGCCGATCATTCCTGCATCTGCGGAGAGGATCTGGAAGATGCTGAATCTCGACGGCAGCGTGACTGCGCAATCGTGGGACAAGGCGGCTGAGCTGGGAATTCCTGACGGGCGCCACCTGGGCACAGTGGAGATTCTGTTCACCAAAATTGATGATGACGTGATTGACAAGGCAATTAAGGATACGACCAACGCGCCAACAGTCCCGCAGACGCCCCCTAAACCCGTCGATGTGAAACCGGAAATCACGATCGACGATTTCAAGAAACTCGATCTGCGAGTGGCGAAGATTGTTCAATGCGAGAATGTCCCCAAGTCGGAAAAACTGCTGAAGCTTCAGGTCGAAGTTGGGAATGAGAAGCGACAGATCGTCGCGGGCATCGCGAAGCATTACAAGCCGGAAGAACTCGTTGGCAAGAGTGTCGTTGTCGTGTACAATCTTGCGCCGGCAAAGCTGATGGGACAGGAATCGAAAGGCATGGTGTTGGCCGCGTCGGATGATGAGGGAAAGTTGTTTGTCGTGACTCCGTCGGGCGAGCTTCCGAGCGGAAGTGTTGTCCGGTAGGCGGCTTACATGCTGGAGTGGGTGAAGAAGATGGGGAGAAGAATGTACGCGGCGCTCATGCCCGCGACGATGAGACCAACCATCGCGCCCAGCGCCCAGAGAAACATTTTGAAATCTCCATCGCGTTCACCCGATACGCGCAGCGCCTTGCGGAGACACAACGCGGCAGAGAGAAGTCCGATGAGTGCAATGGCGCTGAAAGCGATTGCGAGGGTGAAGTCGAGTTTGGCCAACGTGCTGTCCTTTGGAATTTCTTCTGGAGGAATATACGCAAATATGGTAAAGCGTAATCCAAGCCTCGTCGCGCACTCACACGACCATCATCACGGGCTTGCACTGCGATCGACCTTCAGATCGGTCGCGACATCGCTGCTGTGCTGAACGAATCTTTTTCAAAAAGTGAAGAAAGGGTGAGGCGGGAGAATTCCGTAACCACCACCTCTTGACACTTCGCTATGGCAACAAGACAACTCGGCGTTCTTATTTCGGAGGATGAAGTCGATATCAACAATCTTCTCACGCTCATTCTCCAGTCGGAGGATTTTCTTGTGTTTCAGGCATTCGACGGCCAAACTGCGCTCGATCTCTTTTCCGTTCATCAGGATGAAGTTGATCTCGTTGTTACGGACCTCGGCTTGCCGCGACTTGGCGGCGTCGATCTGATCGCGAAAATCCGCGAGATGAAACCGTCCATCAGAATCATCGGCGCGAGCGGGTTCGGTCGCAACAACGTGCGCGAGGAAGTGAAGCGCGCCGGCGCTGATGAGTTTTTGGCGAAGCCCTACGTCACCTCCGACTTGGTGGCGTCGGTGAAGCGTCTGCTCGGAATATCCTAGAAAGTATGAAAACCTACACCGACTACCTCTGGTTCAATACAAAGAAGCATCGCGAGTACATCAACCTCACTGATGCCGTTCAGGAGATCGTGTCGAAGAGCGGCGTTCACGAAGGAATGGTGCTCGTCTCGGCGATGCACATCACCGCCGGCGTGTATGTGAACGACGCGGAAGACGGACTCATTCAGGACATCGACGAGTGGCTTGAGAAACTCGCTCCCTTCAATCCCAACTACCGCCATCACCGAACAGGCGAGACCAACGGCGACTCACATCTCAAGAGCCTCATCATCCATCACGAAGTCATTATTCCGATCACAAAGGGGAAGCTCGACTTCGGTCCCTGGCAACAAGTCTATTACGCCGAGTTCGACGGGCAGCGCCGAAAGCGCGTGATTGTGAAAGTGATGGGAGAGTAGTTGATCGTTTGCTGAACTCTGCCGAGCAAGGAGGCCTGCCTGACGCCTGGCTGACGGCAGTTAGGGCAGGCGCGGCGCCTCTGCGATCCCGACTATGCCGGGACAGAATGACAAGGCTTATTGCTATTGCCCCGATGCTTCCGTAGATTTTTACACACACCATCGCGATCAACCAAATTATTATTTTAAGGTGATTTCATGATTCATTTGGTCAGAGTACTTACTCTGGCGCTGATGCTAGTTGCATTGTCGTCGGCAACAAACGCTCAGCCGAAGCAACCGCGCGATCCATTCAGGATTTCTGTCGACTACTCAAGATTTCGTGGTGATGATAAGAACGCGTACATCGAAGTGTACTACTCGTTTCCGCAACGGATGCTCACCCACGTGCCCGTGCCTGAAGGCTTCAAGGGCGGCGTTGACCTGACGCTGACGGTTCTGCGGAAAGACTCGATTGTGTATGCCGACCGCTCGCTTGTTCCTTCCAACACAAAAGATACATCGGCGCTGACGTTGAATCTCATCAGTCTCTCGAACTTCATGGTGCCGGAGGGTGAATATCTGCTGAAAGTGGTGGCGAAGGACGCGAATGATCAGTCGCGACACGACAGCGTGCTGATGCGCCTCCCCGTGAAAGCTCATCCGTCTGAGAAGCTTGCACTGAGCGACATTGAATTTGCATCGACCATTCGCAAAGGGAAAGAAGGATCGCCGTTCTACAAGAACACGCTCGAGGTGATTCCCAATGCTGACGGTTTGTATGGGAAGGATCAGAAATGTTTCTTCTACGCCGAAGCGTACAATCTGCAGGTCGGCGCCGATCAGAGTGACTTCACCGTGAAGACGTCGATTCATAATGCGGTTGGCAATGAAATCGTGTCGCGTGAGCGACCGCGCAAGCGATCGGCGGAATCGACGGTGCTGGTCGATAATTTTGAGATGGAGAGTCTGCGCAGCGGGACATACACACTCGTGATTGCGCTGCAGGATTCAACGAAGAAAGTATTTGCCTCCACGGGTAAAAAGTTTTTCGTGTATAACTCTGCGCTCGGCATCGATTCGTCGATGCTGAAGCTTGACCCGACCATCGGGCTCTCGACGTTTGCGTCGATGGACGAAAAGGATCTTGACAGCGAATTTAAGTGGGCGCGCTGGGAAGCAAAAGAGGCAGAGCAGGATCAATACAAAAAGCTCGAAGGCGTGGCTGCGAAACGGAAGTTCTTCGCGGATTTCTGGACCAAGCGTCCGCCGGGCTCACGCGACGAATACCTGAAGCGCGTCGCGCATGCCAACAAGTCGCTCACGGTCATGGGCCGTGAAGGATTCAGGACAGATCGCGGGCGCGTATACATCATGTACGGACCACCAGACGACATTGAACGCCACCCGAACGAGCCAGGCTCGAAGCCGTATGAGGTCTGGCAATACAATTCAATTCAAGGCGGCGTGTTGTTCGTGTTCCTCCAACGGCAAACAAGCGGAGACCATGAACTGGTGCATTCAACTCACCGCAATGAACTGCACGACGAGAATTGGTCGCGCATGGCGCAAGCCAACTAACGGTATGATTCGATTGCACATCGCGAAGCCGCTCATTCGGGCGGCTTCGGCGTTTTGCGGCGCATTGTAACTTCCGGCTGATTTTCGTAGGTTCAGTCGTTCATGATTGCGTATATCCAATATCTTCTCTTCAGACTTATTTGCTGGGCCGCGCAGAAGCTTTCCTTCCGCATGGCCGACCGCGTAGGCAGAATGCTCGGCCGCATCGTCTTCTCCGTCATCAAAGTCAGGAAGAACGTCACACTCGACAATCTCCGACGGGCATTTCCGGAACGGACAGAAGCGGACATACGTTTGATAGCGAAGAGTGCGTACGAGAACTACGGCATCGCGATCATCGAATTCCTCTGGGCGAGCAACAAGTCGGTCGACGTGATCAGGCAGGTCGTTCGCGTTGCGCACGCCGATGTGATGACGACGGCGCTGAGCAAAGGCAAGGGCGTGATACTTCTCTCGGGACATTTTGGAGCGTGGGAATTTCTCATCCCGGCTCCGTTTGCTTATTTCAATGTGCAGGTCACTGGGTTAGCGCAGAGGCAGAGCAACGTGCGCGTCGACGCAATCATCGATGGCATTCGTAGGAGATTTGGCAACGACACCATTCCGATGGGCGTTGCGTCGCGGGGAGTGTTGCAGGCGTTAGCAAAGGGAAACATCATCATCATATTGGGCGATCAGAGCGCATCGAAAGAATCGGAGTATGTGCAGTTCTTTGGCCGGCCCGCGGCAACGCATCGCGGCGCGGCGGCGTTCAGTCTTAAAGCTCGTGCACCCATTGTCATGGGGTTCGTCGTCCGACAGCCCGATGGTACACATGTCCTGACGTTCGAAGAAGTCGAGCAGTCCGATCTCGATCCGACAAAGAAAGAGAACGTTCTCGAACTTACGCGTAGGCACGTGGCAGTTTTGGAAAAATGGATTCGCAAGCATCCCGATCATTGGCTCTGGATGCACAAACGCTGGAAGCATTCCGAGTATCACGCGCAGCAACCCGCACTGACGGAGGCTGAGTAGTGCGCGCCGCGGAACGCATTGTCGTTTTTCAAACCGCCTTTATCGGCGATGTTGTGCTCACAACTTCACTGATTCAGGTGTTGCGCCGGCAGCTGAGCGATGCATTGATCGATGTTGTCGCAATCCCGGCAGGCGCAGCAGTACTCAGGGGCCATCCCGATATTCACGACATCATTGTGTATGATAAGCGAGGTGTCGCGTCAGGAGTGTTGGGCATCGTCTCGATGATTCAGCGACTCCGGAGCAATCAGTACACGACGGCAGTCATTCCTCACAGATCGCTCCGCAGCGGACTGATTTGTTTTCTGGCAGGCATTCCGCGACGCATTGGCTTCTCCACGAGTGCAGCACGCCGGCTGATGACAGATGTTGTTGCGTATCGATCCGACCAGCATGAAACCGTCAGGGACATGAGTTTGCTGCATCCGCTCGGCGTCGTGCCGCCCGATCGTGAACTGCCGCGTGTGTATCCGTCGCACGCCGATGAAGAGGCGGTCAGCGCATTCATGACGGTCAGCGGTGTCTCTCCCGCTGAAAGCATAATCGCAATCGCGCCCGGCTCGGTCTGGGCAACGAAGCGCTGGCTTCCCGACCGTTTCGCGATGCTTGCACAAAAGCTCGCCGCTGATGGTCATCGGATTGTGTTGATTGGGGGAAAAGCTGACAAGGAGCTTGCAGAAACGATCGGGGAGAGAGTCGATCAAGGCAAAGTCGTCGATGCAGTAGGAGAGTTGACGCTGCTGCAATCTGCCGAGTTGATCCGTCGTTCGCGGGTGCTGATCTCCAACGATAGCGCGCCAATGCATCTTGCAGTCGCGGTGGGAACTCCTGTCGTCGCAATCTTCGGAGCGACGGTTCCGGAGTTTGGATTTGCGCCGATGGGTGAACATGATGTTGTTGTTCAGACGCTGGGATTGAAATGCCGACCCTGTTCGATTCACGGAGGCAACGCCTGCCCGATCAAGACATTCGTCTGCATGAAAGAAATTACTGCTCAGGATGTTTTGCTTCGCGTGAATGAAGTACTTGCCATATCAAGGATCGAAGCGTAATGGCTCGAACACTGTCAGTTGATCACGAAGCTCCAGCGCTGAGCGTTCTTGGTGAGGCGGCGGCGTGCATCAGACAAGGTGGAGTTCTTGTGTACCCAACTGAGACGCTCTACGGGATTGGAGCTGACGCCCTGAATGCTGCCGCAATCGGGAGAGTGGTTGCAGCGAAAAGGCGGCAGGACGACAAGCCGATTCTCGTTATTGTGAATGGCGTTGAAATGCTGTCGGGCCTTGTTGCCTCTGTTCCGAAAACCGCCGAGGTGTTGATGGAGGAATTCTGGCCGGGTCCGCTGACAATTGTCTTTGACGTTGCGCCGCGAGTCCCGGCGGCATTGACACGCGGAACCGGAACGATCGGCGTCAGAGTTCCATCGAGCACATTCTGTCTTGAGTTGTTGAAGTTGTGCAATTGTCCGTTGACATCGACAAGCGCGAACGTTTCCGGCGAAGCAATCAAAAACACAGTGTCTGAAATTCGTGCAGAGCTTGGCGATGCAGTCGATTTGTATATCGATGCCGGCGTCTTGTCCGCCGGCAAACCATCGACAGTTATTTCAGTCGCAAATCAAAACATACAGTTTCTTCGAGAAGGTGTAATTTCCTTTGAACGCATTCAAGAAATCCTGTATCAGGTTGAGAAGTAGCCTGCTTCTTTTTGTTGCCGCTGCTTTCGGTGTTCTGTCTCCGATCTTTGCGCAAGAGTCGGCTGACCTCCGCCAGGCGTTTCTCGATCTTACCAACGACGGCGTGGTGATGAATGTGTCCGCTCATCCGGATGATGAGGACGGCGCGACGCTCGCGTATTGCCGGATGAAGTTTGGCGTGAAGACGTATTCGATTTTGTTCACGCGAGGCGAAGGCGGACAGAATGAAACCGGGCCGGAGTTGTATGAAGAGCTTGGCGTGCTGCGAACTGCCGAGACACAAGCGGCCGGAAAGATTCTGGGGGCCGAAGTCCATTTCCTCAACTTCCAGGATTTCGGATATTCAAAAACCGCGACGGAAACGTTTCGGAAGTGGGGCGGATCTCTCGAGGCGCTCCGACGCCTTGTCTTTGCCATCCGCAAGTACAAGCCCGACATCATCTTCACGAACCACAACACTGTTGACGGTCACGGTCATCATCAGGTCGCAGCGATCACGACGATTGCTGCGTTCGATGCGGCAGCAGACTCGACAATGTTCCCTGAGCAACTGCTGCTGCCGAACATCCACACGTGGCGGACGCGGAAACTCTTCTTTCGAAATTTCGGCCGCGTTGATCAGACGGCGGATGTCGTGAATCAGATTGGCGAATCGAACCCCGCGCTCAACTTGACGTACCTTGACATCGCAACCAAAGCGCTCAACCAACACAAGACGCAGGGAATGGATCGCGCTGATCTGAGGAGATTCACGCGGGGTTTGAGTCTGTATCGTCTGATGCGTTCGAACAGTATCTATGAGCGGGACACGACGTCGTTTTTCGGCGGCGTCAATCTCTGGAACGATCCTTCGCTGACGCCGTTGAAGGAGCTGCGCCGCCAGTTGACGAGTTTGCACTTCGGCATCCCGCAAGATTCCCTGATTGACATTAGCGCAACCGCGCTTGCACAGATCGAGAGGTTGAAGTCGACCCCGCTTTCGTCGAGCGCACAGCGAATGATTCTCCGTTGGCAGGAAGAGGTTGAGCAGCTGCTGAGCGCATCGTGCGGCATCACAGCCGAGTGGAGATTCGCCGACAATGTCATCGTACCGACGCAGAAGGTCGCGAGTACATTCGATCTGAAATCGGCGGACTGCACCATCAGCGGACTGCGTTGTGAATTCTCGCTCCCGCAAGGCTGGGCAACGAACCAGTTGTCGCCCGCCCGCGCATCGGGCAAGCGTGAGCTGAGCCAGCAGTTTGAAGTGTTTGTCGGAGACAATGCGACGCGGACAATTCCGAAAGCTGTTGCCATCTACAATCCGCTGGAGTCCGAGCAGGAAATCAACCTCAGCGCAAAGTTCCTGATGAATGGGAAATCCGTAAGCGTGACGGTGCATCCCGCGTTTGATGTGGCGCCTTATCAGACAATCAATGTTGCGCCGAAAGCTGCCGGAGTTTTTCTTTCATCGTTGAACGAAGGGAAGAAGTTCTCGTTCGTTGTCAGAAATTATGCGCCGCGCAAAACGGCAGGCCGTGTTGTTGTCCTGATGCCGCCGGGTTGGACTGCTGAATCGGCTGCATTCGCGATTGCACACGAGGATAGCTCGGCCTCGGGCACGATGTTCGTTCGTCCACCGAAAGATGTGCGTCCCGGTGAATACAAGCTTCGATTCAAAACGGATCTCGCTTGGGACGATGTGATCGTGAGAGTGTTCGACATCGCCATCGACAAAAATATTCACATGGGAATTGTTCGAAGCTATGACAACACGCTCGAATCGGCGGCGCAGGAGTTGGGACTTCAATACAAACTCCTCGAAGCCAAAGACCTCGCTGCTGATCTTTCTTCTCATACTACGATAGTTGTGGATATTCGCGCCTACCTCGTTCGTGATGATCTGAAACAGAACAACAGCCGGTTGTTGGACTACGTTCGCAAGGGCGGCAATCTTGTGGTCATGTATCAGAAGGATCAGGATTGGAAGCCGGAGTACGCGCCATATCCTATGCGTGTCACGCGAAAGCGCGTGAGCGTTGAGGAGGCGCCAATCGCGATTCTGAAACCCGGGCATCCGTTGATGAATCATCCGAACAAACTTTCTGACGAGGACTGGCAAGGATGGATTCAGGAACGCGGCGTCTATTTCCCTGACGATGTGTCGCCGGAGTACACGCGACTTCTTTCCTCCAACGACCCTGATGAGCCGCCGTTGACGACAGGGTATCTCGTGGCTGATGCTGGCGACGGCACGTACATCTACACTTCGTATGTCTGGTATCGTCAGCTCAAGGAATTCAATTCCGGCGCGTATCGGGCGTTCGTCAACATGATCTCTTATCCGAATCACAGAAAAGAAATTCGCAGCGAAAAGAAACCGTAGCCACAGGGAACTCCCGAGATCACGAATGAAAACCCGCATCGCTATCATCAGCATTGTTGTCCTGAGCTTGAGTCTCTCGTCGTGCAGCTCAAGTGGAGGCAAGAAACATCTTGTCGTCTATTCGCCGCACGGCAAAGAGATGCTCACTGCCTTTGAGCAGCAATTCGAAGCCGCACATCCGGATGTTGACGTGCAATGGCTGGACATGGGATCGCAGGACGCGTACGACCGGATACGAACCGAACGATACAACCCTCAGGCGGACATCTGGTGGGGCGCTCCGCTCACGACATTCGCGAGGGCGGAAGCTGAGAGCTTGTTGGCGCGGTACATTCCCAGCTGGGATCAGTCCGTTGACGCCGAATCGAAAAGCGCTCACGGATTCTGGTACGGAACGTTCTCGACGCCCGAAGTGATCATGTATAACACGCGTCTGCTCGCGGAATCGGATGCGCCAAAAGATTGGGACGAGCTGCTGGACCCGAAGTGGCGCGACAAAATTATCGTCCGCTATCCGCTTGCCTCGGGCACGATGCGGATCATTTTCTCCTCGCTGATTCAGCGTGAGAAAGCTCGCACCGGAAGCGTTGACGCCGGATTTGAATGGCTGAAGAGGCTGGACGCTAACACGAAAACCTACGCCGCGGATCCGACTCAGTTGTATCTGAAGATCGCACGCGAAGAAGGAGTCGTGACGCTCTGGAATCTTCCCGATGTCGTCATTCAGACAAAGATCAACGGCTATCCGTTCGGGTACGTCATCCCCAAGAGCGGCACTCCGACCATCACGGATTGCATCGCGATTGTTCGCGGCACGCAACAACGACAGGCGGCTGAAGCCTTCTACGAGTTCGTGACATCGAAAGCGGCGATGCTGCAGCAGGCACAAGAGTTTTACCGCATTCCTTCACGCACCGATCTTGAGAGAAAGGACCTGCCTGAGTGGATACGCTCGATCGAGGTCGTTCCGATGAAGATCAATTGGCAAGATCTTGAGAGGAACGAGAAGGCGTGGATGAAGCGATGGGATGAAGAAGTCAAAGGCAAAGGACACGCATAACAGTACCACAAAAAATTGTCATCACCTTGTCACTCGTTACTCTTCTCAATCTCTCCAAACATTTCAAATCAACGGCGGCAGTTCAGGATGTGAACCTCGACATCCGGTCGGGGGAGTTCTTTTCGATCCTCGGTCCGAGCGGCTGCGGAAAAACCACATTGCTACGCATGATTGCCGGGTTCGAGCAACCGACGACCGGCGCCATCTTCATCAACGGATCCGACGTGACTCAGCTTCCACCGCAAGAGCGCGGCATCGGCATGGTGTTTCAGAACTACGAGTTGTTCCCGCACATGACCGTGGGCGAGACCGGTGCGTTTGGGTTGGAGACGCAGCGACTGCCGAAAGGAGAAATCCGCAGTCGCGTTGAAAGAATTCTTGACGCGGTGAAGCTCGTTCACAAGATCGATGTTCCGGTTCCGAGATTGAGCGGAGGCGAGCAGCAACGCGTGGCGGTGGCTCGTGCGATTGTTGTCGAGCCGGCGGTGTTGTTGTTTGATGAGCCGCTGAGCAATCTCGACGTGTCGCTTCGCGTGAAGACACGCGAAGAGATTCGTGCTCTTCAGCGTCGCACAGGCATCACAACAATCTACGTCACGCACGATCAGGCGGAAGCGATGAGTTTATCCGACCGGATTGGCGTGATCCGCGCGGGGCAGCTCGTGCAGGTCGGCACGCCGGAAGAAATGTATGAAATGCCCCAGTCGGCGTTCGTCGCGGAGTTTCTCGGCGGAGCGAACGTGTTGCAGGGACAAGTCGCTTTGCAGGAGTTTGCATTTGTTGTCGGAGAGTTCCGCATTGCCGTCCCTCCGACTACGATCAGCGGGTTGAAGAACGGAGATGCTGCGCTTGCCGTGAAGCCTGAAGCGATTGCACTTTCTCCCACTGTTCATAGGGGGGAGTATGAAGGGCGAATCTTCCACAGGGAGTATCTCGGCTTCATCACGAATTTTGTTGTTCATGTTCAGGGCGTCGATCTGCATGTTAGCACGATGAGTTCTGCGATGACGAAAGAGACTCGCGAGGGCGCTGTCGTTGGACTGAGTTTTGATTGGTCACGATGTCTGTTGATGCAACGATGAACAGAACGAAGCGTTCATACTTCCTTCCGATTCTGATCCTGGCGTTCGTGTACGCTGGATATGTTCTCTTCCCGCTGGGCCGGATGGTCTGGGAGAGTCTGCACACGGATGAAGTCTTCACGCTGGAGAACTACGTTCAGGCGCTTGATCCGCGGTCGAGCGCCAATCTCGAAGCGGTGTGGAATTCCGTGTACGTGTCGGTTCTCTCGGTCGTGTTCTCCGGAGTGGTTGGCATTCTATTCGCGTTTGTGTTTACGCAATGTGATTTTCCGTTGCGCGGCGTTTTGTCTCGCGTTGCCGTGCTTCCGATTGCGTTGCCGCCGCTGGTCGGCGTGATTGCATTTCTGTTTGTGTTCGGCGAAAGTGGAATACTGCCGCGGGTCGTGGAGTGGCTCCTGGGTGCACGAGCTTCCTCCGTTGCGCTGGAAGGCTTGAGCGCAATCGTTGCCATCCACACCTACTCTTTCTCTGTGTACTTCTATCTCTTTGCATCGACAGCGCTTCGTTCTCTCGATGCATCTCAGCTCGAAGCTGCCGGGAGTTTCGGCGCATCGCAGGGAAGGATCTTCAGGCAGATCGTTCTGCCGGAATTGAAGCCCGCGATCATCGGCGCATCGGTTCTCACGTTCATGACGAGCATGGCGTCCTTCTCCGCGCCTCTCTTGTTCGGCGGCGACAAGAGATTCATGACGCTGCAAATCTACAATGCAAAACTGAACGGAGAAATCGGACTCGCTGCAACATACGCTGTCGGCCTGACGATCATCTCGCTGCTCTTCTTCGTGCTGCTGAGAACTGTCGGGCACTCATCCGAGAAGCGCTCGATGAAAGGAGCAACTCGCTCAGGCAGAATCAGAATCAGCCCCGGACTCAGGCGGCTTCTCATTGCCTCATCTCTATTGATCATGGCGATCGAGATACTTCCGATTCTTACGATCGTACTCATTTCGTTTGCAAAGGAGGGCGCATGGACGTGGCAGATTATTCCCCATCAATACACAATGGAGAACTACGGCAAACTGTTGAGCGACCCGCGCGTGTTTGAACCGATCATCAACAGTACGTTGATGAGCGTGATTACTGTCGCGGCTGCAGTGGTCGTCGGCGTCGCGGTAGCCTACCTTCTCACAAAAGGAAACCTGGGCCGCTGGCGAACGACGGGCGAGACTCTGGCGGCATTGCCGTTCGCGATTCCGGGAACTGTGATTGCTATTGCCTTGATTCTTGCATTCAACATGCCATCGATCTTCAGCGCGTTCAACGTTCTGGTCGGGACGTTTTGGATTCTTCCGCTGGCGTATTTTGTGCGCATGTTTCCGATGGTGGTGCGCTCGACCTCTGCGTCTCTTGAACACGTCGATTCGTCGTTGATGGAAGCTGGCGAAACATTTGGCGCAGGCCTTTGGACGCGCTTCAGGAAGATTCTGTTGCCGCTGATTGCACCCGGAATAGTATCGGGCGCGCTGCTCGTCATGATCACGGCGTTGGGCGAGTTTGTTTCGTCGGTTCTGCTCTACTCGTATGCCAACAGGCCGATTGCAGTAGAAATTCTCGCGCAAATGCGAACGTACAATTTCGGCGCCGCAGCCGCGTATTCAGTGTTTCTTCTTGTGTTCATTCTTGCGCTCGTCGCGCTTGCGAATGCAATCTCAAGGGAACGTACGCTGACTACCCCTGAGTTGTAATCCGGTTATTGTGTCATCGTCGGGAGATGCTTATATTGATCGAGCATTCATTGCACTCGTAGCTCAATTGGATAGAGCGTTGGCCTCCGGAGCCAAAGGTTTCGGGTTCGACTCCCGACGAGTGTACAAGAATAATAGCCTCGTCCTCGGTGCTGTAGGGACACGTGATGAGGCAGTGAGACGAGAACGCGCACTGAAGAGTGGGTCAGGGAGGGAGTTCCTGAAGGAATATATCGCGCAGAACTCGTAGCTCAATTGGATACCTGCCTGCCGGCAGGCAGGGAGCGTTGGCCTCCGGAGCCAAAGGTTTCGGGTTCGACTCCCGACGAGTGTACAAGCAATTACCAACATCAAGTATTCCCAATTTGGAGGCAATCTTACCAGCATGCTGAAAGCACAAAAACGTATTTCAAAGCGCGAGATGAAGCAGGACGCTTTGGTATCATCCATCGCGAAGGCTACACAGTTCTTCGATCTGTACAAGAAGAACATCGGGTTGATTGTGGGCGCCGTTGTGGTTCTGATTATTGCCACCGCCGCATTCATCAGCAATCGCAGAACGCAAAACGAAGAAGCGTCGGCAAAACTTGGCAGCGTCTATTCCTACTACGACAATAATCAGTTTCAAATTGCCATCGACGGCATTCCGGAGAGAAAAATCACCGGCCTGAAGTCGATCGTTGACCAGTACGGCTCGACCGATGCCGGAAACTTTGCGCAGTTCTATCTCGCGAACGCGTACTACCATCTCGGCAAGTACGATGAAGCGCTGAACAACTTCGAAGACTTCAGCGCGAGCGAACCGTATCTCGTGATTTCGCGACTGACCGGCATTGCGTCGTGCTACGAGATCAAGGGAGAGTACGAGAAGGCCGCAGAGCAGTACGAGAAAGCGGCGTTGAGCTATCCCAAGGATATCGATGCGGCTGCGAACCTGAACGACGCCGCCAACAACTTCATGCTTGCAGGCAACAATGAACGCGCACTGGAGCTGTTCAAGAAGCTGAAGAAGGAGTACCCGACAACGCAGTACGCGCGCGACGCCGATCGCTACATCACCAGACTCGAAGCATAACAGGATTTTTGCTTTGCCGGCGACAATGGAACTGCTCGTTGACGCGTGAGTCAGCGAGCCATTGTCGCCGTTCTGTTCCCTCGTCTGCCAAAGGATGTCGTTGAATCCCGTGCAACTTTTGATCAGATTTGACGAAGAATACGTGAGAACACGAGTGCGCGTTCAACATACGTACAGATTCACCATCCATCCATGAGGTTCCGCCGACTACTATATCTCAGCGGCTCGGCTCTTTCGTTTCTTGTCGTCTTCATCTTTGACGTGATTCGGAAGAATGTTGAGCTTGACATCGGCGGACTCACGCTCCTCCGCGATCTCCTCGCCATTGGTTCATTCGTTCTCATCTACCTCTATCTCGATTCCCGGAAAGTGTACGCGAGCTTGACGCCCTCGAAGCGCCTCGGCCTCGTGATGATCTATGCCGTGATCACGCTGCTGCTTTCGCTCGCTGTGTACATCGTCGCGGATGATAACTTTGAGACAAAGGGCTTCGCGCTCCGCCCGATTACGTACGGACAGTTGTTCCTTGCCGGATTTCTCGGAATCATTTACGGCGTATTCGCGATACTGGTGTTCCGGCTCGTGCACGGACTTATCTTCTTCAAACGGAAGCGTGAGACCGAACGCAACTTTTTGATCTTTGTCGGATTGGTGCTCGCTGCAGCGGTCTCGACGCTCACGTTGGAGCCACTCGAGACGAGCACGCTCACGGCGATTCTTGTCGGCTTCTCTGTGCTGTTTGCGGTCATCAACTCGTTCAGGCTTCCCTGGATCGTGTATCTGACGAAACGGGAAAAAATCTTCGGCCTGATCTATGGGTTCATCTTGTTCATCGCGTTCATCGGACTGAACACGATGCTGAATGTCGAAAGCGGCGTGATCAAACGATCGCTGCTCTACTATTCGTACCCGCTGCATCGCTTCGTCATGCTCACGACGATCTTCGGCAACATCTATTTCGGCATGGCGTTCATCAGCACACTCTTCCACCTGCCGACCGCGGAAGCATTTGACAGGAAGACGAGTGAAGTCACGTCGCTTCACAATCTCAGCCGCTTGGTTACGCAGGTCTTCGATTTTCAAGAGTTGGTCGAGACGGTCACCTCGCTGACGCTGCAGGTGTGCGAAGCGAAAAGCTGCTGGCTCGAGTTGATTCATGAAGGAGATGAGGAAGAGCATGCGAAGCTGATCGGCGAAGGGACTCTTGTGCAGAACGCCGGGCTTCGGAGCTACGTTGTGCAGCTTGTTGCACGAAAGAACATCGCGCCCGATGAAATCGCCGAACTGCTTTCGGCGGGCGAGAAAACATTGCGCGACGAAGTTATCGAGAACCGGAAGCCGGTGGTGATTGACGATGTCGCACGCGAGAGCCGTTTCAAGAAGAAGCCGAAGATCAAGTCGCATGTCGGCTCGATCGTCGTGGTGCCGCTTGTGTCGCACGCCGGCCTGATCGGCGTTCTCTACGCAACGAAAGAAATGCCGTACGGTTTTTTCAAAGACGACATTGACGTCCTTTCGGCGTTCGCTGATCAAGCGACGATCGCAATTGAGAACTCCCGCCTCATCAAGAAATCGATTGAGCGCGAGCGGTTGTTGCGTGAGATGACTCTGGCGCAAGAGATTCAACGCAAGCTTCTGCCTCAGTCGTTGCCTCGCTATTCCACGTTCGACATCGATGCGGTGTCAACACCCGCCTTCGAAGTCGGCGGCGATTACTATGATGTTGCAGAACTTGGTGGTTCGCTAGTCGGCATTGTCGTCGGGGATGTTTCGGGTAAGGGCGTGTCGGCGGCCTTTTACATGTCAGAAGTAAAAGGCATCTTTCAGTCGCTGAGCAGGCTCTACACGTCGCCGCGGGAATTCATGATCAAGGCGAACGAGGCGCTCTCGCGCTCTATTGACAAACATTCTTTTGTTAGCTTAATTTATGCAGTAGTCGATGCAGAGAGCGGTGAACTAACGCTTGCACGCGCGGGACATTGTCCGCTTCTGCATCTTTCGGGAGATGCAGTAACCTACCTTCGTCCCGGTGGCATGGGACTTGGACTTACCGACGGGGCGGCGTTTCAGTCAAGCATCGAAGAGAGGGTCATCCGGCTTCAACCGGGCGACGTGTGTGTGTTCTACACTGATGGCGTGACGGAAGCCCGGCGAGGGGACGACGAGTTTGGTTACGACCGACTGCTGCAAACCGTGGTCGCCGCCAAACAACGATCTGCATCCGAGTTGAAGGACGAGATCCTGCGCACGGTGAAGTTGCATGCCGAGAAAGAAGAGAACGACGACGATCTGACTGTCGTCGTGGTCAAGTGGCTGGGGGAATCACGGGCTTGAAATTTATTTTTGGAGGTTTTCAATGAGTGATTTCAAGATTGCTCAACGCGAAACAAACAACGTCAATGTGCTTGAACTGAAAGGGTACCTTGACGCGCATACGGCGCCCAAGCTGGAAGAAGCGTTTCAGCAATTGCTGAAGTCAGACCGCACTCGCATTGTGGTCAATTGCCGCGATCTCTCGTACATCAGCAGCGCGGGGCTTGGCGTGTTCATGGCGTTCATCGAAGATGTGCGCGAAAAGTCGGGCGACATCAAGCTGACGAACATGTCCACCAAGGTGTACAACGTGTTTGACTTGCTCGGCTTTCCCTTGTTGTACGAAATTTTCAAGGACGAATCGGAAGCCGTGAAGAAATTCAACGACAAGAAGTGAGAGCAGCGATTTCCATCTCGCGTGAAAAAGCAGCTCAAAATAGATAGCAAAACCGACCAGCTCGTTGCCGTGCGGGAATTCATCTCGCAGGCAGCGTTCGCGTCCGGCTTCAGCGATGAAGATGTGAGCAAGATCGCGCTTGCCGTCGATGAGGCATGCACGAACGTCATCAAACACGCGTATCGCTTTCAGCAGGACAAGAAAATCACGATCACCGTCAGGGACGATCACGGCAACTTCGAAATCTCCATCGTCGATAACGGCAAGCAATTCGATCCGTCCATGCTGCAAGCTCCCGATATGAAAGAGTATCTCAGCACGTATCGCCGGGGAGGACTCGGCGTGTACCTGATGAAGTCGCTGATGGACAAAGTGGAATACGACATCGAACCCGGCAAACGCAATCAGGTCAAACTGATCAAACACATCCCTCGTTAGCATCCTTCTGTGGTACAGAGGAGTTCTTCGAACATGGCACCCGCTCGCACACAATCAGCTCGCCCGGCGCCCGATTCGTACGAAAGTCATTTCGAACATACCGCGCTGTTCGAGTTCAGCACAGTCATCAACTCATCGCTCGATCCGCAGTTCATCTTCAGCCATATCCTTCTCACCATCATGGGAAAAATGTTGGCCACGAAAGGCCTGGCGGCGATCGAGAAAGCTAGCCACGAATTTTCCGTTGAGATGGTGAAAGGCTTTCCCCGTGAGTTCGTCGGTCAGATGGTGCATGTCAGGAAGCTGCCGCGTTCGATGATGGATGTGCGGAAGATGAACTCGACGCGCTATCCGTGCGCCAAGTTCTTCAAGAAGATCGGCGTGAGAATGGTGCTGCCGATGTTCATTGCCGACAAACCCATCGGCTTCCTTGCGTTTGGCGAACGCTTCTCGAAAAAGAAATTGCAAACTCGCGAAATCACCTACCTCCGGTCGCTGGCAAACATCTCGGCGACAGCCATCGAAAAAAGCAGAACGGTGGAGCAAGTTCAACACATCAACCGCAAGCTCGACCGGAAGATTCAGGAGCTGAACACGCTGTTCGATCTCAGCAAAGAGTACGGCTCGTTGCTTGATGCAGAAAAACTCATACGGCTCCTGGTGTTCTCGTTGCTCGGGCAAATTGGCGTGAACCGCTACATCATTTGCCTGAGACAGGGAAGCGATGTGCGAATCGCTGCATCGAAAATCGATGGAGCGCTGCCGCAAGCCGAACTGCTGAAGACATTGTTCAAACTCAAAACCACGTCGCTCGTTGAAAATCTCTCGATGCCTGTTGTGCAGAATGCCCGCGATGTGTTGGTTGATCTGAAGATGGCGCTTGTCGTGCCGATGAGCCTTCAAGGAGAAAACAAAGGCCTGATGATTCTCGGCGAGAAGCTTTCGAACCAGCCGTTTGTAGAGACGGAATTTGAGTTTCTGAGTTCGCTCGCGAATCTTGCCATCATCTCGCTCGAGAATGCGCGGCTCTTCAAAGAAGCAATCGAGAAGCAGCGTATGGAAGATGAGCTGATGATTGCGCGCGAGATTCAGAAGGGCTTGTTGCCCAACGTACTGCCCACGCTCAAGGGAATTGACATCGCCGCGACGAACATCTCGTCCAAACAAGTCGGCGGCGATTATTACGACGTCATTCCTGCCGGCGCGCACCGATACGTTCTTGCCATCGGCGATGTGTCGGGCAAAGGAACGCCCGCGGCGCTACTCATGGCGAGCATTCAAGCAAGCATTCGCGCACTCGTGCCGCTGAATCTTTCTCTCAGCGAGCTGACGGGCCGCGTGAACGACCTGATGTGCGAGAACACGGGCGGCAGCAAGTTCGTGACGTTCTTTTGGGGATTTGTTGATACCGAGGCGATGACCCTGAATTATGTGAACGCGGGCCACAACTATCCGTACCTCATTCACGCGGACGGTTCGATACGACGGCTGGACAAGGGCGGAATGATTCTCGGCATTATGAAAACTTCAACCCCGTACGAAGAAGAGACCGTGCAGTTGCGCGCCGGCGACTTGCTCTTCCTGTTCACCGATGGCGTTAGCGAAGCGATGAGCCGCGAGTCGGTGGAGTACGGCGAAGAACGGATCGAGGCTCTCTTGAAGAGCGACGGCGGTTCTTCCGCGCAGGACATCGTCGATCTGTTCCACAAAGATATTCTGCGCCATGCAGGAGGCGCGCAGCAATCGGATGACATCACGATGATGGTAATCAAGCGTGAGTGAAAAACTCCGTTCCAATTCTCAAGCACCCTTCAGATTAAACTCTCTCAAACAAGGAAACCAAATGATGCGAACCCGTCTTACTTCTCGTCTCATCGTGCTGGCTTTGATACTGACTGGCACGATGAACGCTCAATGGACCGAACTTCGTGTCGGTTCAGCTTCGCTGTACGTTTCGGCTGTTACATCCAACGCAAACTATGTGTATGTCGCTTCGCTTGCGCTTGGCGGAGGGGCATACAGATCTTCCGACGATGGAGGGAACTGGTCTCAATGCAACGCCGGCTTCTACTCTCCCTTTGTCTCATGCCTTGCGGCGAGAAACGACACGCTGTTCGCCGGGCATGCCGGATCATCGTCCCGGTTCTATGTTTCAACTGATAACGGAGGTTCCTGGCTCATGAGGGGACTCAGCGGATGGAATCACAACTCCATCTACTTGGACTCGAATGATATCTTCGTTTCGACAAGCTACGGTCTGTACAAGACGACCAACGCTGGAAGCAACTGGACGCTCTTGCTTCAGGCAACCAACGTGACATCTTTTGCGCGCAACAACGACTGCATGATTGTCGGACGACAGGTGCGGGGCATGCGATGTTCATCCAACGGCGGCGCACAGTGGGACTCCGTGTCTGCGTTTGGCGCGAACACAATCACCTCGTTGATCACATACCAGAACACATTCTGCGCTGCGGTTTCCGGCGTGGGCTTTGCCGTCTCAACCGATAATGGCGCGAGCTGGACACTCAAGAACAGCGGACTTACGAACCTGAACATCAACGTTCTCTACAAGATCGGAAGCACGATCTTCGCGTGCACGCAGGGAGGAGGAATTTTTAAGACGCTGAATCTGGGATCGTCGTGGACGCCGCATAACGAGGGTATCTCCAATCTCAATATCTACTCAATCGGCGTGAAGACTCCTTACCTCTACCTCGGCTCCGACAGCGGCAAAGTGTACAAGCGACTCGTCAGTGAGTTGGTTTCGGTGGAGGATAAGCTGCCGACTGTTCCCGAAAGAATTACTCTTGAGCAGAATTATCCGAATCCCTTCAATCCAACAACGACGATCAGATACCAAATACCGGAGGTCAGCGGTCAGAGCCGAGTTACGCTGAATGTTTACGACCTTCTTGGTCGCGCAGTCGGCACGCTTGTGAACGAAGACAAAGCGCCGGGCGAGCATTCAGCCGGTTTCGATGCAACACATTTGCCAAGCGGCGTGTACTTCTACCGTTTGACTGTAGGTTCGTTTCATGAGGTGAAGAAGATGGTACTTTGCAGATAATTCACGCATAGTCAGAACCAAAGAGGTATCGCATGCATTCAGGCATCAGGTCGCTACTCGTCCTACTGTCTTGTTCCTTGTCGACGCTGATTGGGTTCAGCCAAGATCAATGGCGCGACACGTTCCCCGAAGACAGCGCGTTTGTTTCCGCGGGACGGAATTCGTACTTCGTTCTCGAACCGGGATTCCGACTCGTACTGAAGGGAAAAGAAAAAGGCGCATCGGCGAAGTTGGTGATTACCGTGCTCGAAGAGACGAAGGTTGTCGATGGCGTTGAGACTCGAGTCGTGGAAGAACGAGAGAGTGTTGATGGCGCACTCGTCGAAGTGTCGCGTAATTTTTTTGCGGTTGGCAAGCAAACGAAGAACATCTACTACTTTGGTGAAGAGGTGGACATGTATCGAGAGGGGAAAGTCGTCAGTCATGAGGGTGCATGGCAATCCGGCGTGCGCGGCGCACGCTACGGACTTATGATGCCTGCTGATCCGCTGAGAGGCTCGCGATTTTATCAGGAAGTCGCGCCCGACGTTGCTCTGGATCGCGCTGAAGTGATCAGCACGACAGAAGCTGTAAAAACGGCGGCCGGGCGGTTTAAGAATTGTCTGAAGGTCGAAGAGACTACGCCGCTTGAGCCTGACACAAAGGAGGCCAAGCTCTACGCAAAGAATATCGGATTGATTCGCGACGGGAGTCTCTCGCTTGTCGAATACGGCTTCGAGCATAAATAGGAGTCGAACGATAGCATGCAACGTTCACCAACAATCATTAACGTCACGCTGCAGAATGTTGACAAGACCGGCTTCTTCTGTTACATGAGCAAGAGGAAATCGGAAGGATACGCGCGGAAGCTCAATTGGCTGAAGCAGCGTTTCGATGAGGGTCTGCGCATCAAGATGCTTGCGTTGCCTGAGCGCGGGTTCATCGAGTACATTCCGGGCGAGTACGCGTGGCGCGCGGTGAATGCCCGCGGCTACATGTTCATCCATTGTCTCTGGGTTGTCGGGAAGAGTAAAGGAAAAGGATTCTCCAAGCTGCTTCTCGACACATGCATCGCCGATGCAAAGGCGGCGGGAATGAACGGCGTAGCCATGGCGACGAGCGAGGGCAACTGGCTAGCAGGCAAAGACCTTCTTCTGAAGAATGGGTTTGAAAAGGTGGACGGCACGGCCGCGTATGAGTTGCTGATCAAGAAGTTTCGCGATGCGCCTAAGCCGTCATTCGTGAAAGATGTTGACACGCGGGCGAAAAAATTCAAATCCGGCTTCACGGTATTCAGATCGGATCAATGTCCGTATCTTGAAGATGCGACGAACACCGTCCGCGATGTTGCGCTGGAGAGCGGAGAGAAGTTCAAAGTCATCGAGATGCAGAAGTCAGAAGACATCCGCTCGCTTGCCCCCTCCGTGTATGGTGTCTTCAGTATTGTCTATCGCGGGAAGCTGCTTGCGCCGCACTACTTGCTGAAAAAGGATTTGATAGAGAGAATGGAAGCCGTTCGCGGCGCGTGACTCAATAGTCAATCGTGTACGATTCTCGCCAGTAGGCGGCGGAATCCCACTCAACTCCCAAAAACATTTTGCTCACTCTATAAGCATCAGCATTCACTCACTAAGGAGGTTCACTATGGTTTCTATCGTAGCGTTGTGGTTGCCGATCCTTCTCTCGGCAGTATTCGTGTTCATCGTCAGCTCCATCATTCATACGGTGCTCACGTATCACTTCAAAGATTTCAAGGCGGTTCCGGGGGAAGAGAAGCTGATGGCTGAGGTACGCGCACTTGACGTTCCTCCCGGCGAGTATCTTGCGCCGTGTCCGCGAACGCCGCAAGAACGAAAGACGCCTGAGTTTCAAGAGAAGATGAAGAAGGGTCCCATCCTGTTCATGACCGTGTTGGGAGGTGAGGCGGGGTCGATGACAAAGAATCTGGTGCAGTGGTTTTTGTACGCGGTGATTGTGGGAATTTTTGCTGCGTACGTCGCGGGCCGCGCGTTAGGACCCGGCGCTCATTATCTCGCGGTCTTCCGATTTGTGGGGGTGACTGCGTTCGCGTGCTACACGGTTGCGCAATGGCAAGATGCCATCTGGTTCAATCGATCGATGGGCCGGACGCTTCGCAATACATTCGATGGCTTGATCTACGCGCTGCTGACTGCCGGCACATTCGGCTGGCTGTGGCCGCAATAGACGGACCTTTCAACTTTCAACACGCATCATGACCAATGAACTAACCAGCTCGACTCCCGGCAGGATTTGTCTCTTCGGTGAACATCAGGACTATCTTGGCCTGCCGGTGGTTCCGGCTGCAATTTCGCTTCGTCTGAATATTCACGGCACGCCGCGCACCGATCGTCGCATTCATATCGAGCTTCCGGATATCTGTTCACGCGAAGAATTTTCGCTCGACGATGCTCATGTCTATACAAAAACGAATGATTACTTCCGCAGCGTGGTTCGTGTACTGCAGAGGCACGGATTTACGTTTACCCACGGCGTGGACTGCGTTTTGCAGAGCCGGATTCCGCTACAAGCCGGCACGTCAAGTTCTTCGGCGCTGGTTGTTGGGTGGGTGAATTTTCTTGCGCAGATGAGCGAGCAGCGACAGCTGTTGCCCCCCGAGCTGCTTGCGCGCTACGCGCATGAAGCGGAAGTGACGGAATTCAGCGAGGCTGGCGGCATGATGGATCAATTCTCGACGGCGTACGGAGGCGTGGTCGCGATAGATTTTGTTCCGACGGTGAAAGTCGAGAAGCTCATTGTTACGCTGGGAACGTTTGTGCTTGGCGATTCGGCGGAGCCGAAAGACACGCAGGCAATTTTGAAGCGAGTGAAAGAAGGCGTGCTCAAGATCGTCGATCGTATTGCCGCCGCTGACGCGACATTCTCGCTCGTGAAGATGCGGTCAACAAATCTCGAACGATACAAACGCCAGCTCGGCGACGAGGAGTATCGACTTCTCGGCGGCACGGTTCAGAATCATGAATTCACGCAGCAGGCTCGTGCGCTTCTTGCCGGAGAGAATCATCGCGATATCGGCAAGCTGCTGACTGAGCATCAGACAATCCTCCGTGATGTACTCCGCATCTCGACGCCGAAGATCGACCGCATGCTTGATGCGGCGATGGGCGCCGGAGCCTACGGAGGAAAAATCAATGGCTCTGGCGGCGGCGGTTGCATGTTCGCGTACGCGCCCGAACGAAGCGAACACGTTGCGGAAGCTATTGAACGCGCGGGCGGCAGGGCATACATCGTTTCGATTGATGAAGGGTCGAAGGTGATCGGCCATGGATAGGAACATCATTATTCTTGCGGGCGGCGCTTCATCACGCATGAAGAAGTCGGCGAGTGCTGCCGGCGTTGACGAAACGATCGCTCGCGAGATTGAGCGCAAGACGAAAGCAATGCTCTCGGTCGGACAAGGCGGACGTCCATTTTTGGATTTTCTTCTCTTCAATATTGAACAAGCCGGGTACCGTCAGGTCGTGATTATCGTGGGCGACCATGACGATTCCATCCGCTCGTACTATGAGCATGAGCAGAAGGCCGGGAGTTTCCCTCATCTCACATTCAAATTCGTAACACAGAAAATTCCTACCGAAAGGCAGAAACCTCTCGGCACGGCAGACGCAGTGGTGCAGGCATTGCACGCGTTGCCCGAGTGGAGAGGACAACAGTTCACCGTTTGTAATGCAGACAATCTCTATTCCGTCGCTGCACTGCGGTTGCTGCTGGAAGATTCGCACGAGGGAGCGGTGATCGACTATGAGCGTTCAGCGTTGAGCTTTCCCGAAGAACGGATCTCACAGTTTGCCATCACGATGAAAGACGAGAGCGGATTTCTCTCCGACATCATCGAAAAACCTTCGCTTGATGAGCTTGCACGCGCGAAGGATGCGAGCGGTCGAATTGGTGTGAGCATGAATATCTGGCGATTCACGTATGATCGCATTCTCCCGTTCGTCGAACGCCTTCCGCTTCATCCGGTCCGACAGGAGAAAGAGCTGCCTCTCGCAGTCAAGGCGATGGTTACCGAGTACCCCCGCTCAGTTTTTGCCATTCCCCTGGCCGAGCATGTTATTGATCTGACATCAGGCGAAGACATTCCCGCTGTACAGAAGTATTTGCGCGACGAATTCCAATCAACCCACAGGTGATCTCATGACAACTCGAAGAGAGTTCGTGAAGGAGACTGCAACCATCGCTGCCGGTCTATCGATTCTCAATTCTCCGTTTCAACTATTTGCATCAGAACAGAAATCAAAAATCAGACTGGGGTTCATCGGAGTCGGGTTGCGGGGTCAGGACCATCTGGCCGAAGCTTTGAAGCGCAAGGACATCGAGGTGATTGCCATCTGTGACCCGGATGTCGAGTCGGCTATTCCGCGCTCACGCAAGATTCTTCAGGATGCAGGCGTGAAGAGGAAAGTCGCCGAGTACACGAAAGGAGAGTACGACTATCGGAAGCTGCTGGAGCGCGATGACATCGATGCAGTGATCGTCTCGACTCCGTGGGAGTGGCACGCTGTGCAGGGCGTCGATGCAATGAAAGCCGGCAAGGCTGTCGGCATGGAAGTATGCGGCGCGACGGATATTCAAGGATGCTGGGATCTGGTTGAGACCTACGAAGAAACCGGCGCGCCGTTCTTTGGATTGGAGAATGTCTGCTATCGGCGCGATGTGATGGCCGTGCTCAATATGGCGCGGCAAGGCGTCTTCGGCGAGTTGCTTCACCTACACGGGGGATACCAACATGACTTGCGCGAAGTGAAGTTTAACGATGGCAAACAGTTCTACGGCGGCGGCGTGGAGTTTGGCGAGAAGGGAATATCTGAAGCGAAGTGGAGGACGAATCATTCGGTTCATCGCAACGGCGAATTGTACCCGACGCACGGACTTGGTCCGATCTGCACGATGCTCGACATCAATCGCGGCAACCGGCTGATGACGCTTTCGTCGATGGCAACGAAGTCACGCGGGCTGCACAAGTACGTCGTTGACCACGGCGGCGAACATCATCCGAATGCGCGAGTGAAGTTCAAGCTCGGCGATGTTGTCACAACATCCATCACGACGGCGAATGGCGAGACGATCATTCTCTCACACGACACAAACTCGCCGCGACCGTATTCGTTGAACTTCAGAATTCAGGGGACGCAGGGTTTGTGGATGGATGATTTCAATTCGATTTATGTCGAAGGCGTGAGTCCGCAGGCGCACCGCTGGGAATCAGACGCCGTGTTCATGGAGAAGTACGATCATCCGCTCTGGAAGAAGTACGCAGGCGCGGCGAAGGAGGCCGGACACGGCGGCATGGACTATTTCGTTCTCAATGCATTTATCGAATGCGTGAAGCGCGATCTTCCGTGTCCGCTGGACGTGTACGACACGGCGACCTGGTATGCCATCACGCCGCTCTCGGAAGCCAGCATCGCACAAGGCGGGGGCGTGCAACAGATTCCGGACTTCACGAAAGGCAAGTGGATGAACCGCAAGCCGATCTTCGCGATGGATGGAGAGTATTGAGATGATGATGGAGAATGGAACACACAGTGATGTAGTGCGACGAGACTCGCCGCACTACACACATCAAGATTCACTTCAGGATGATCATCTTTTTCACGTTGGAGAAGCTCCCCGCTTGAAGGCGATAGAGGTACATGCCGCTCGCGAGAGAGCTTGAGTCAAACACCTGCTCGTAGCTGCCGGCATCGCGCACCTCATCAACAATCGTCGCAACCTTTCGACCTAAGAGATCATACACCTTCAACGACACGTGTCCGTCATTCGGAATGTGGAATCTAATGGTAGTTGTCGGGTTAAACGGATTGGGATAATTCTGGTCCAAAGCGTAAGCTGTCGGCACGGTCTGTTGTTCTTCCTCTCCTTCTTTGGACAAGAGTTGTACCAACTCCACGTTGTCAAAGTAATAATCATCGCCCGGTGCACACGCGTAAACAAAATAGAACTGAAGGCGCGTATCCGTTGTTGTCATACCGGAGAAATCCGCAGCGCCAAAGTCGCGAACATAGTGTGCCCAGTTGGGAGTCAGCTGAATCCATCCCCAGTAGCCGTAGCTATTGTATGGCGAGGTATGCCGCCGAACGGCTGCAAACACCTGGCGCGATGTAGGTGAGTATGCATCGAAGCTTAGGCGATATCGTTTGCCCTTGATCAGCGGAAAGCCCGTCTGATAGATTTGCATGTTGTTGCTCGTGCGGTTGATGTGGAGCTTTGCGAATGATCCCGACGGACCGCCGGTTGGGGTCGTAAAGACAATATCGTTGGATAAGGGTGTGAACTGCTTCCAGCTTGTTGTACCATGATCAAAGCCCCCGTTGAGTACGAGAGTGGGAATTGCCGGTGGCAATGAAGGATCCTTGGAGGACGCAAGATGCGAATGGCTGCTTGCACTCACGTCCGTGAACATGCCCCCCATATACACGTTCTGCCCATCAACGAAGATGCAACCGAGTCTGTCGTTTGCGACGGGAGCCCAAGGCTTAGCTTGCGCAGTCACAGGATCAAGTGCCGCCACATTCCGTCGAGCTTGCCCCCCAATCCAATCGAATTCACCGCCGACATATATTGCTGACGCAGTCGGAGCAATCGAAAAAAAGATGTAATAATTGATGATGTCTGGATGCCAGTCTATTAGAGCTCCCGTAGCGGCATCAACGGCCGCAATGTTATGTCGATGAAATTCACCAACTTTGTTAAAAGTGCCACCAACGTATACCCTTGATCCGAGAACAGCCATTGCCCAAACCCACGCGGCTTGTCCGCTGTATGTTCTCAGGTGCGCATCCCAACTCAACACCGCACCTGTTGTTGCATCAACCGCTGCCAATCCTTGTCTTGGCTGCCCGCCAATCTGATCAAACTCGCCAGCGACATACACTCTCGAACCCGAGACTGCAAGAAGGTTCACTTTGTAGTTAGGATTCGGATCCCAGCTCTTCAGCGCGCCGGTGGCGGCATCGAACGCGGCCAGCCGACTTCGATTAACACTATTTACCGAAGTGAAGTAGCCGCCTACGAAGATTGTTGATCCAGATGCTGCAAGCGCATCGACGTAATGATCCACGTTGGGGTTCCAATTGGAAAGGACACCTGACGCGGCATCAAACAAAGCAAGTCGGCTGCGGTTCTGTCCACCCAACGAAGTGAAATCTCCACCGACGTACAGCTTTGAATCGTGCACGAGCAATGCTTTGATGTCGGAGTTTGCGTCTGCACGCCAAGAGAGAACAGCTCCGGACGCCTTGTCAATGGCGGCAAGGTTGAGTCGTCGCTGACCACCAACACTTGTAAGCGCGCCCCCTGCAAACAGCCGCGAGTTTACAAAAGCAAGCATATAGACGTAGTCGTTCGCATTGGGATTCCAATTGGTCAACGCGCCCGTTGTAAGATCGAATTCAGCGAGACTCCCGCGGTCTTGGTTGTTCACTTGCGTAAACCATCCTCCAACGAAGAGTGAAGTTCCAATTATTTCAAGATCCCTAACCTCGACACCCCTCGGCCAACCGGGTGATTCACCGTAGAGTTGAGGATCCCAAGGCATCGCATTCGCGCTGACCATGTCTACAGATGCCAAGCCACTTCTCTGCTGTCCCCCGATTGAAGTGAATAATCCCCCAACATACATTACTGCACCATCAGGGAACATTGTGTTGACAACCCAACTTGGGTCGGGATTCCACGGAGCGACATCCGCAGTGAGTGCATCCACTTCCGCCAGATGATTCCTCGATTGTCCACCAATTGTGTGGAACAATCCACCCACAAAGATTCTAGAACCCACCGCAGTAATTGACTGAACTGATGTTGGGTTCAGGAATGAATCATTGTCGAGATTGGCAACCCACGGTTTGACGCTGCCTGAACTAATGTCTATCGCTGCCAGTCTCGTTCTTTCAAGCCCACCTATGACACCGAACCTACCACCGACAAAGAGAGTTGAACCCTGCAACTGCATTGCAAATACAGAGGCATCCGCGTTTGGATTCCAACCCAGCAGAGATCCGGTGGCAAGATTGAGCGCGGCTAGCCCATTTCGGGAGATTGCACCGACATGAGTAAAATCTCCTCCGACGAACAAAGTTGAGCCTGAGACAATCATCGCATAGACATCGCCGTCCACGCCGGGATTCCATGTTGCATCGACGATTTTGCTCGCAGTAATATGCACAAGATGTGCAATCGGTGCTGTGCCCACTGAACGGAAGCCACCTCCCAGGAACCAGCCGCCCGATCCATCGCTCACAATGCAGCGAACGGCCCCACCTTTCACTCTCGGAAAAGTGTTGTCCATTGCTCCCGAAATTGGATCAAGCGCAACGCATTGACCAGTTGGGGGTCCGACTTGTGTAAATCTTCCACCGATGTAAAGGCGATTCCCACTTGTCGCCATTGCTGAAACCGGCCCATCGGTCATCCATAGTTCGTCACTAATGGTTTGCGACTGCATCACTGATGGATGAAATACAACTGCAAGCACGACTGCACAACAAAGAAAGATCTTCATAGTGAGCTCCTCTGTGATATATTGTTGCGTGAACTGCTTGGCGCAAAAGAAGGCAGCGAGGTCGTCGGTAAGATGAAGAGGTAGGTTATCGGCGGCTCGCCAACTCCTTTGTCGAGCCACGCCTCTGGTAATGAATCAAAGAACGATGATTGAACGAATTGCTTGTCCGCTACTGTGGCCTCAGTAGCAGTCGGGACAAAGCGCTCTGTGAAAGAGCTACTTGAGCAGGATTAATTTCTTCGCGTCGGAAAAACTTCCCGCCTGCAACCGAGAGAAGTAAATTCCGCTCGCGAGATTCGCGGCGTTGAACACCAGGCTATGCCTCCCCGCTTCACGATCTTCATTCAACAGAGTTGCCACCTCCTGCCCGAGAATGTTGTAGAGTTTGATGGAGACCGGTGAGGCGCGTGGCAAATCGAACTTGATCGTCGTGCTTGGGTTGAACGGGTTTGGATAGTTTTGATAGAGGGCGAACGCGGTTGGAAATTCGTTGCCCTCATGTACTGCAACGACAGGTCCCCTGAAAAGCGTATCCGCTAGAAAGCCTGATTCAATGAACGTGTTTGTGAGAAGAGTTGTACCGACAAATGATTGCCCCACCGCCGACTTCACAGCAAAGTTGGACGATGGCGATGAGACGGCAAAGCCCATGTCGAATGCTGACCACGAGACAGCTTCGTTCTGCGCATACAGTTCAGCAATGAATGCGAACATGGGCAACGCAAGAATCAAAAGAATGCGAATCTTGAATCTCGTTTTCATGATGTCACCTTCACTTGCGATTCGACAATTCGTTGACCTGCATTTGGAGTTTCTCAATCTGAGCTTGCTGACTTTGCAGAGCGCTCAATAGCATGGGAATTAACTCCATATAGTTAACTCCCTTGTATTGTATGGGATGCCCTGTTTGCAAGCCTTTGTTATCGCTCGGAGGTGCAGGATGGACATTGTTTGTCACCAATTCAGGTAAAACCTTCTCAACTTCCTGGGCGATCAAACCAAAATGCTTGCCTGGAGCAAAGTTCATGTCTCTGAATTCAGAACTGGTGGAATACTCGTAAGAATAAGATTTCAGTTGCATGAGTTTTGAAATAATTCCTTCGATGGATGAGAGCTTTTCCTTGAAACGGGAATCCGACGGCCCTATTAACGAGCCTGTGTATTGAAGGTTACCTGAGAAATAACCTGCAGCATTTGCTGAAGCGACAGGGGCTGAACCGAAGACGCCATAATTCGTCGTCGCTCCAGTGGCTGTTCCGTAAATGCCATATGCCGTCGTCCCACCTTGACCCTCACCCTTAACTCCATAGTTAAACTTCGCATTCGCTGAAACAGAGTGCACTCCGTAACCTGTGTTGTTAGTTCCCCCTCGACCATCCGCAATACCCTCCACGCCCGTATAGTCTGTAGAGGAGGGGTCGTTTACTGCCGCCCGCGCGTTGCCAGTAAGACCGCGCCAACGACCCATAAAGAAACCGCCATAGCCGCTCGAATGAGTAGTGTCTTCACCCCTAATCGCGTAAAAGGGGGTACTGCCAGGAAGGTCGTCTGATGAAACAAACATTCTTGACCTTGTAGTGGAAGCGATCCGTCCAACATTCACATTGCCGGCATTCTCGCTTAGAACCGAGGCGCCGAGCGTCGTGCTATTTATCGTGAACTTCGGCATGTAGTTCACCGTTCCGCTGCCGTTAATCGTACCTGGGAGAAACGACAGTTTGGCTGCAGAGATTGTTGAATTGGCAATATCGTCTCCTCGAATTGTTTCGTCCGCAATTTTCGTCGAGGTCACCGACGCAGGCGCGAGTTTCGCGCTGTCAATACCGGCTGTCGCAATGGAGATTGTTCCGCTGGAGGTAATTGGCCCCCCGGTCAGTCCATTCCCTGTCGCGACGCTTGTCACCGAACCGATACCGGGCGTAAACGAAAGCTTGCTTGCATCGATGGTCGAGTTGGCAATATCCGCTCCTCGAATTGCTCCATCAACAATTTTTGTAGAAGTCACCGAGCTCGGAGCGAGCTTCGTGCTATCCACGCCACCTGTGGCCAATGAGATTGTACCGCTGGTAGTAATCGGTCCGCCCGAGAGACCACTGCCTGTGGAAATATTCGTCACCGTACCAGCACTGAAGGACGGCTTGTTCACTATGCCGCTCCATTCAACTGAATCTGCCCGCAGCGAGTGGAGACTATATCCAACCGCACTCAACGGAATCCGCGGCGACAACTCTGCACTTGCCGCGACTTGAATGCTCAGCCAATACTGACGATCGAACTGGAGATTTGTACCGAACAAAACCTGATCGCCGAGTATCGATGCAAAGAGGCCCCGCTTCACTTGCAATGTCTTCTGCTCCGCCCAAAGCGCGGACCCGCCGGTCGCGGCATCATACAATCGAAACGTGATGCTATACGATCCGTCAGGTTTCGGAACGCCATTGCTGTCGGCAAGTATTCCTTGATAAGAAAGAGTTCGCGGAATCTGTGCCTGACTTGTTGAGCCGAGAAACACGATGAGCGCAATTGTCAAACAAGAGATGAGAAGTTTCATTGATGCCTCCGTATTTGTTGATGTCGTTACATGATTCATGATTTGCGCTGAAGCCGGGCGACTCGTTGCATCGGAGCCGCCCATTCCCGGGCGCGGTTGGGAGCTTCAGATTGAACGATCACTTGAGGACCGTCAGCTTGCGAATCTGTGAGAAATCGCCTGCTTGAAGCCGATAGAGATAGACGCCGCTCGCAAGAGCAGTCGCATCGAAAACTTCTTCATAAACTCCGGCTTCCCGAATGCCATCAACAATAGTTGCTACCTCTCGCCCCAACATATCATAGACTTTGAGTGTTACATGTCCGTTGCCTGGAATCTGGAATGCGATGGTCGTAATTGGGTTGAATGGATTGGGATAGTTCTGCTCGAGAGTATGAAACGTTGGAACGACCATGCTCTCGCCTTCCTTCGGAAGTACGCGCTCAATCGAGACATTGTCGAACACATACCAATATCCGGTGGTGCTCATGTAGGTGAACAAGAATCGAAGCCGGGCGTCGTTCGTGTTTGCGGTGGCGGTGAACTCAAACGTGTAGCTTGCGCACGATGTTGTTCCGAGATCAACGCGGCGATCAAGCCCGACATTCGGCGTAGAGGCGTTGTGAGGAAGTACGGTCAGCTGCATGTCTTCGCCTCGTGACGACCAGGCGTTGAATTTCACGCGATATCGTTTACCGCGTTCAATCGAAAACCCGTGCTTGAAGAACTGCGCGTTGCAATTCTTTCCGGTGATACTGATCTTTGCAGCTTTTGCGCTGTTGCATCCCTGGTTGACGATGGATGCAATTGCGCACCCGCTGCTCGTCCAATCTTCGAGTCCTGTTTCAAAGCTTCCGGGCGCCGATGTCGGCGTTCCAACGAAATCTTGATTGGTCATCGGAACGCTCTGCACGTAGTATGAGCGCTGCGGCGGATCAAATATGTATCCCGACTTCGTTGGCGTGAGCGTGACGACGGGTGGGAACATTGGTGGAATCCATACTTCGTACTTACCCAGTGCATTGGTCGAGCCTGAGCCTACTGCCACGCCTTCGATAGGAAGCCCGCCCTGCGTGCGAATTATTCCTGAGATGGAGATCTGATCAACCTTGAAATGTTCGTTCGAAAGGTTCGCTTGAACGTTTGCATAAAATTTCTGAAGCGGAAGAAACTTGTAGCCTTCAAGACTCGGGGTCGCAGTTCCGCTCCATCCGGCAGGGACGGTCGATGTGAAATATCCGTTCGCATCGGTGACCGGTGTTCCGGGCAATCCGTTCATACTGACACCGCTGAGAGAAACACCCGCTCCGCAATCACCGAGTATCATAGAAACACATCCGGAGATGGTGAATGTAGATTGGACCGAAAGATAGACGTACGCATGTCCTCCGTTTGGCAGACCAAGAGGGCCGGGAGCGCCTATCACCAAATCATCTCGTCCGTCATGATTGATATCGCCTGCGACGGTTGCGTACCCGAACCGCTCAGCACCGCCAATAGTGCCGGTGAATGTCTTGTCGATAGTGTTGTCGGAATTCGGTCCGCCGAAGAGAACGAATGCTTGTCCCGTTCCCGCGGACTCAAATGCTCCCGCCACAAGATCATCATACCCATCGCCGTTGAGGTCGCCGGTTGTCGTGAGAGGACGAAATCCTCCTGACAATCCTGCCGGCCCCGTAAACGTGAGATCGACCACGTTGTCCATTGCCGTGCCGCCATAGAACACATAGACTTTTCTGAGATTGTACGACCCGACAATCACATCATCGAAGCCGTCACCATTGAAGTCACCCGAGTTGCAGACGGCGCCGCCGAAGCAACTTCCGACCACTTCACCGTCCAAGACAACATCGGCTGTGTTGTTCATCGCCGTGCCGCCAAAAAAGACATACGCTTTTCCAGCGCCGTTCAGAATCTCTCCGGCGACCACGTCATCAAAGCCGTCGTTGTTGATGTCGCCGTTGCACGAGATCGATTGGCCAAATGTGCCTCCTGCTGATCCGGTCATCACGAGGTCAGCAACAGAATTCATGGGTGAACCACCATAGAAGATGTAGGTTCGTCCGTTTCCTCCACCGTACCATTTTGCTCCGACAACGATGTCGTCGTAGCCGTCATTGTTCATGTCGCCGCCGCCGCGGACCATATCACCGAACCAACCTCCTTCGCCGACAAGTGTCACATCTGCGACATTGTCCATGGCAGGCCCACCGAAGTAGATGTACACTTTGCCGGAACCGCCTGAGAACATTGCTCCAACAACCACATCGCCATAGCCGTCGTTGTTCACATCGCCGGCATAGTCAACACTCCATCCAAAATGATCCCCGCTGGCGGCGCCCTGAAATATCACATCAGCTGATGTCTCCATCGATGATCCACCGAAATAGAGATATGCTCGCCCGGTGGTGTTGGCGTAAGGCGCTCCGACGATCACATCGGCAAATCCGTCGCCATTTACGTCGCCAACACCCACGGAAGGTCCGTATTCTACGACACCTGTTTTCTCAAGAATAGTTGTCGAGAAATCCTGAGCTGAAGCTCCTGTCCATGCGACGATCGCGATCGCGAGAACGTACATGCTGAGCCTAATCATTGTGCCTCCAATTTGAATATGGTTGTAAAAAAAAGCGTCGCCGGTGCAGTTTCGCAGCACCAACAACGCAAGTCGATAAAAAGAACAAGGGGCCGTTGAGAAGTCGGATTCGGCGTTGGTACCCAATGAATCGCAGTTGATTCTTTGGGTTGACTGGTCTGTCGCCGGGCGAAGCGGAAGGGTTGGTTGTCAGAAGCTCCGCATCAATCCGTCATGCTCGTGGGGTGAAAGAACAACGTGGCTTAATAAACAAACTCTGCGCGATACGGTGTTAGTACACATGTTGCAAATGTTCGAACAGATGTTCCATCGATCGATTTTTTGGGAGGTGTCATAGCGATTTTAACCAAAGAGACATGAGCAGCAGAAAAAGCAATGCGGCAATGGTTAGTCCGGCTGCATTCCACGTCCTCTCCTTTTCCAGCAACTCATCGATTGACACGTAGTTGCAGCGCCGCCAGGCAATCCGGTTGCCGAAGAAGCCGGAGACAATTGCGAGCGCAACGATTCCCGTGACCGTCTCCCATCGAACAACGAGCGCGACGAATGTCAACACAATAAGCGCAAGCCCTGCAACCGAGAGTCCATGAGCCATTGCCCACAGCGGCGCAAGAAAGCATGAGCCAAAGTTGAACGGCGCATGCAACCCAATGAGCCGGTTCGCCATTTCGGATGCGTCATTCCAATCCTGCGCCGTATCGCACGCAGGACAGAGAAAGCGCTTCGTCTGACGCTCCCGGACGTTCAAGCCAACCCTTGATCCACATTTCAGGCAGGACACCCCTTTTGCGAGCCACGGCGATTGGCCGTTCTTTGCTTCGGCGCGGCGCTTCAGTGCGCCAAATCCTCCGCGCTCGATAACCTCGGCGTCGGCAAGCGCAAGAGAGGCGCCCGATTGCACGCATCTGCGTTCAGAAACTATTATCAGGAGTTCCTTGTCGGAGAGGGTCGCGAAAGGCTCTGCAACGAGAGTCGATCGCGCCGCTTGGGTCGGACGTTTGTTCCCCCTGCTCATACGACAAAGTACAAACAACAGGGGCGAGGCAGTTAGTACGCATGTTGCAAAGATGCGAACGAATGTTCCATACGTGAATTTGCCCCGAAGCGGTAGCACTTGTGGCAAAGCTCGACACTCCTCGTCGTTGGAGCGCGCGCTTTCCGTCATCCTCCTGTCAACTTAGCTCGTCGAGTTTACTCGTTTCGCCCAATTCACTACTGAGCGTCTCGCTCGGCGTGTGACAGAACTGCTCGTGGTAGCAGCGCGTGAAGTAGGTGAGACTTCCGAAGCCGGTTTGGTAGGCAACCTCGGAGACTGTGCCGGCGTGTTTGGTGAGTAGGTCGTGCGCCCGCAGCAACCGGATGTGACGCACAAACTCCGTCGCAGATTGATTTGTGAGAGCATGAAGTTTTCGGTGAAGCTGAGTTCGGCCCAACGCCATTGCAGAACAAAAGGCCTCAACGCCAAACTGCTCATCGCTTATATGGCGCTCGACGACGGAGATCGCTTTTTGGAGAAACGCGTCGTCCATCGAAGTCACCGCAACATCGCCCGGCTTGAGCGGCACAGTCTTGCTGAACTTCTCGCGTAGCTTTCGCCGTCCCTCAATGAGGTTTGCCGTACGGACGAGAAGCTCCTTTGCATCGAAAGGTTTGGTCAGATAGTCGTCGGCGCCGAGTTGCAGGCCTTCGATCTTGTTCTCGGCAGCTGCTTTTGCCGTCAGGAGGATCACGGGAATATGACTCGTGCGTTCATCCCGTTTGAGCGCTTTGCAGAAGTCATAGCCGTTCATGACCGGCATCATGATGTCGCTGATGACGAGGTCGGGAATTGTTTTGCGCGCAGTCTCCAATCCCTCGGCTCCGTTCTCCGATTCAATCACAACATACTCCGGCAGGCAGCCTCGAACATAACTCCTGACGTCGGAATTGTCTTCCACAACCAAGATGAGTGGAACATCAGTGCTTGCCGGCTCGGTTACCTGAGCTTGGACAATGCTCGATTCGACTGGTTCTGCTTGAGGGTCACGTTTCGTTTCGTGCGGCAACAACGTTGACTTTTCGACAGCGAAATCTTCCTTCGCAAAATGTTCCTTCGCGAGCGGCAGCGACACAGTGAATCTTGTTTCCCGGCCGGGTTCGCTTTGCACGGCGATAGAACCATGATGCAGCTCGACCAACTCCTTTGTCAAAGCCAATCCGATGCCCGTGCCCTCAGTAGTGTGCGAGCTGTCCGCACGATAGAAGCGATCGAAGATGCGCGGCAGATGTTCCGGCGCGATGCCGATGCCTGTGTCGGAGACAACGACCCTCACCCCTCGCTCCCCTCTCCCGGTGGGAGAGGGGATGGGGGTGAGGGCAATCTGGACCATTCCTTCTTCCGGCGTGAACTTCAAAGCGTTCGAGATCAGGTTGTTCAGAATCTTCTCAAGCACATCTTCATCAAAGAAGCCATGCACGTCCTCTTCATCACTCATGAAATTCAGTTGCACTTTTTTCTGATCGGCCCACGGCTGGAACGACTGAACAACTTGTCTTGCGAATGCAACAACATCTCCCTCACTGACATTGACGCTCATACTTCCCGCCTCGATCTTCGAGAAGTCGAGCAGTTGATTGATGAGGGTGTGCAGTTTCTCTGCGTTGCGATGAGCCGTCTCTACATCCTGAGCCGAAGTGAAGCTAAGGATCTCGTCCGCCATTCGGTTTGCTTTATCATCTTGCGTGAGGCGAGGCGCCTCAGGGTTGAGAGTACGTCTCCATTTCTGCGTGATTCCCAGTACAAGTGTGAGCGGCGTGCGAAACTCATGCGAGATGTTTGTGAAGAACTCCGACTTGAGTTTATCGACCTGCGCAAGCCGTTCGCCGTGCTCGTGTTCCCGCCGGAGTTCGTCATGCAGCTGCTTCTGCTTTAGGCGCCGGGCATGAGTTCGAAATGACGCGATCGTTACAATCAAAGCCAGAACAACAACTATCGCGGGAATCATGACACGCGGATCCTTCATGAGCGGCACGGAAATGACAAAGCCTGATCGCGCAGTGTGATGTGCGTCGCTGTCTGTGCCGAGCAGGGGTCTCGATTGCACTTCGTACAGGTATTTCCCGGGTGCGAGATCCTGAAGACTCGCTTCGCCGATTGCACTCCAGTGAGACCATTGCCCCTCGTTGACGCGGTAGCGCGTAACGATCTGTGAGGAGGGAACCCCGCCGTACCGCGCATGAGCCTTCCATCGGAGCAAGACTGTGTTCTCGCCCGTCAGCGGTTGATCCAACGCGACGCGGGGCGCGGCTTCTTCCAATCCCCCAAGCGAGAGATCAATCCACCCATTCGTCGTTCCGATGAGCACGTTTTTGTCCGTAGGAATCACCGGCCACAACACAGTGTTCGGTATCCCCGATGGCTCATCAAACCGGGTCCACAGGCCGTTGGAATAGACCGCCAACCCCGCCTGCGTGGTGCACCAGACGCGGCCTTTGCGGTCGACTTTGATCTCCCATACCTGCTCGTCGGGCAAGCCGTCCTCTACGGTTATGCGCCGCAACTTTCCGTCGGGCTGCATCACGCCGACGACATTGACTTGATCTGAAAACCAAAGCTGTCCCTCATGATCGAACGCAAGAGTAAACACTTTTGCTGCATCAAACAACTCACTCAATTGCCAATGCCGCCACGCTCCATCTTTCCATCTGCTGATGCCCGCCCTTGTCCCGAACCAGAGTGAACCGTCATCGCCCTCGACGAAAGAGTACACACGATTGGAGGGAAGTTCCCAGCGCGAAACTTTTCCACGCTCATAAACGAAAGCGCCGGGACCTTCGGTCATTTGCGACCCGCTGGAACCAGGAATGCCGAGCAGCCATACTCTTCCACGACGATCCTTCTGCATGCGATGGATGTATGCTTTCTCAAGTGGAGTACCCGCGCCGATGCTTTCCCATGCTGAACCGTTCCATCGATAAACGCCTTTGAAGAGGGAGCCGCTGCATATCCAGATTCCTCCGTCGCCATCCTCCAACAATCCTGTTACCGCTCGGATCCGCTGTCCAAAAATCTCGCGCACAGCAACGAGAGAGCCATCACGTTTTCGAATGCGCACGCCGTCGTCGGTCGCCAGCCAGAGTGAACTGTCGCTCGCGTTCAGCAAATCATTGACGGCATTCATGGGAGTTCCTGAAGATGCATGCTGCCACCGTTGAGAGGCATATCTGATCAGCCACAACCCGCGACTCGTGCAGAGCCAGAGATCGCCATTCTTTCTGAACTTCACGCACTCCACAGCGCGCGGTGAGAGACGCCGCAGGCGATGAGTGGACCAAAGGTTCTTATACCTGATGAAGTAAAGCCCGGTGAAATCCGCGATCAAGACTGTACCATCACTCGCGATATCCCCGACTTTGTGACCGAGGCGGATGCTCTTATCCATAAGCGCGGTACCTTCCTTCTCCCAGCTCCAGAAATCCGGGATGCGATCGGATCCGAATCCAAAAACAGCACCAACCTTCGATTCATTCTCGTAAACGTTGTAGTACCAACCGTACGCCACGTCGGATGTCGCGAAGAGCTTTGGCTCCCATCGATCATGACGCCAGAAGAAGAGTTGCTTCCCTGCACCAAGCCATACAGTTCCGCTTCCGGTTCGTTCGATCCAGATGAATACTTCAGGAGCAACGTCGACCGGCAGAGGGAGAGGGGTTAGTGCGATGTCGTCCCAGAGATAGAGTGCCAGCCGGTTCTTCTCATCACGCCGAATGAGTAACAGTTTTCCATCCGGGAAAGGAACTGCCTGCTCGACGCGGGAGATTTCCATAGCCTCGAAGCCACTCGTGTCTCCAACGAAGACGGTTGAATCGTATGCAAGAATTATTCTGTCGTGGAGGTTGTAGAACGACTGTGGCTTTGAGAAGGGAGGATGCTTTGGGAAGGCGACCTTGTGCCATACGTAATCGTCGTACCAGGCAACGCCTCCCTTCGTGAAGACCCAGGGTGTTCCACTTTCAGTCTCGACGATTGAGTAGATATGATTCGACGGAAGTCCCGACTCGGCGCCGAACGAGACCCAGCGCCAATCTTCGAGCAGACGTGACGGCTGAGCAAGCGTGGATGTGAACGAGACGGAACTCAGAGTGATGAGAACGAAGAGGAGTCGGGTTATTCGACGGAATGTGGGTACGCGGTTTCCTGCAAAAGGAACTCCAGCGGAATGCCACATCCGCCAGACCCCCTTGTTGCAGCAGACGCACAGCATTTCGATACCGGACTTTTTGAAACAGAACTGTCGAAGGGTGAACGAAATGGAATGGAAGATTCTAAGTAATGTCGCAGTGAAATGCAATTGGTTGAGCACTCCCCAACGCCTATCAGAATCAGAAGTTCTTGCTTGATATTGATTTTCATTTTCTCTACGTTGTGACAGCCGAGTCGGAACTCTCGGTCCCACATCAAGGAGAACACCGTATCGATTATTTTTGCTAACGCTTGGAGACGCAATCTTCGGATTGGGGATGTTGAGGGCCGAAGATCCGGTTTCCATTTCGGCGAAGGTAGGACACCATCACTTCGCATCATAGTCCACCTTTGAACGCTTCACAATTCTGAGAATCGACGTGGTTCTACTTCCGGGTACCCTCGCGCACTTTCTTCGCACGCATGCGCTTCCTGTCGCATCAGCTATTGTCCTTCTGGTTCTGGTCGCCGTCGTCATTGCGCCCAATACTTCTGCCGCGCCTCCCAGGTATGGGCCGCCGCAAGTTTCGCTGACTCCTCCGGATAGTCAACCGCAGCCGCTGTTTCAAACGCAAACCGGTACGTCACGCAGATCGAGGCTCGGTGGTCGCGGCAGCGGCGGCATCAAAGGCATTTCGACCATCGACACGACGAAGGGCAGATACGTGCCCGAAGATTCGACGTGGATCGTCTATCTTGATTCGACCGCACGACTGGAACAATGGAAGTACAAGCGGTACGATTCGCCGCAAGTGCGCCTGTTCCCGGATCGTGAATATCCTCTCTTTGCCAAGCCTGCGCAAACGCAACTGCGCCGCGAGGTCACTGCCGACTCGCTGGTTTCGCAATTCACATTCCGCAAACAAATCGGCGGCGAAGATGTCAAGGTTCCTCTGACCCTGTCGCTCAAGGAGTACATCGCTGCCCGCCGCAAGCACGAGATGCGCATGATGCTCGCCGAAGAGGCGCGCAAGGGCAAGCAGCTGCAAGGGAAGAAAGATATCGGCGACGTTCTCTCCAGCTTCACGAAGATTTTCATTCCCATTCCGCCTAACCCCATCCTCAATATTTTCGGCGGCGGTGGAGTGAACCTTCAGATCAGCGGCGCAGTGGATATTCGCGCCGGCTTCCGCAATACCTCAAGCGACCAGACTACGGCGAACCGCCTCGATCAAACGCGCAACGAGCCGGACTTCAACCAGGAAGTGCAGGTGAACGTCAACGGCACCATCGGCGACAAGCTGAATATTCTTGCCGACTGGAACACGCAGCGAACGTTCGAGTACGAGAACCAGCTGAAGATCAAGTACACCGGTTACGAAGATGAGATTGTGCAGAGTGTTGAAGCCGGAAACGTTTCGCTGCAAACTCCCTCGGCATTCATCGGCAGCAGCGCGGCATTGTTTGGTGTGAAGGCGAAGTTCCAGACCGGACCGCTCACGCTAACGGCACTTGCTTCACAAAAGAAAGGACAGATCAAAGAAGTCGAGGCAAAAGGAGGCGCGCAGGAAATTCCCTTCGAGATGCAACCGTGGAATTACTCGACGAATCATTTCTTCGTCGATACGTTGTATAAAAAATTCTATGAACCGTACTATCAAGCGGCGGAGGTGAATATCACGGCCGAGATGGCGCAAGCTCAGATTGTTGAGGAAGAAGTCTGGATCTCCTTCTACGGCAATCAAGCGCAACAGGTCGCGGAGTCCCGACAGGGTATTGCCTACATCTCACTGCCCTCGCGAAATGCAACTACGGGATACGACTCGTCGCTTCGTTCACAGACCCCGGTCGATGGGAGAATTGAAGCTGCGCGCTTTGTCCGCTTGAAGCGGGATCAGGATTATGAACTTGCCGGCGGCGGATATACTGGTGTGATATCTCTGAACTACGCGGTGCAGGATAACCAGATTGTTGCCATCGCATATCGCACGGTCGGTGGGACTCAGGTTGGCGAGTTATCGATCAACATCCCGTCCACTGACACAAGCCGAACGATGATTCTCAAGATGCTGAAGCCAAAGAACCTGAATGCTGTCGGTCGGACTTATGCCGATGCCTGGGGTCTCATGCTGAAGAACATCTACGCGGTCGGCGGTCGCAATATGAAGAAGGAGGGATTTTCGCTCGACGTCTATCGTAGAACGCCCGGTCGAGAAGATGAAACATCGATACTCAACGAGAGACTGATTCGCGTACTCGGCGTTGACAACTTCGATGCGAATGGGCAGCCTTCTCCGAGTGGAGATAATACATTCGACTTCCTCATCGGAAAGACAGTCAACCAGGCGAGAGGAGAAGTCATCTTCCCGTGGCTTGAGCCGTTCCGCAGCGGCATCAAAACGTATTTCGCCCGCAAAGGAACAACCCTCCCGGATACGAGCGAATATCTCTTCAGCAAGATATATGACACGACAAAGACTGAAGCCCAGCGCGACATCAACAACCGCTATGTCATAAAAGGCAAGGCAACTGGCGAGGCAACCTCGAAGTACAATCTTGGCTTCAACGTTGTTGAAGGAAGCGTGCGTGTGTTGCTGAATGGCGTCGCGTTGACTCCGAATGTTGATTACACGGTGGACTACATCGTCGGCGAAGTTGTCATCCGCAATCCGTCGGCGCTTGTTCCCGGCGCAAACTTGCAGATCAAGTACGAACAGAACGATCTGTTCCAACTTGCTTCGAAGACGTTGCTCGGCGTCCGCGGCGATCTCTTTCTCTCCTCGACGTCGAGTCTCGGCTTCACATTCATGAATCTGAACCAACAATCGCTCAGCGACAAAGTTCGTTTGGGTGAAGAGCCGAACACCAACACCATCATGGGCATCGACGGCGCGACGAGTTTCAAACTGCCGTTTCTGACGAACGCACTCGATGCGCTTCCTATTCTTGCGACACGCGAAGCATCGGAGCTGAAGCTCAGCGGCGAAGCGGCGTATGTGATTCCCGATCCGAACACGCGCAAGAGTCCGATTCCGAGCGATGGCGGCGCGGGCATTGCGTACATCGATGACTTTGAAGGTGCACGGCGAACGATTCCGCTTGGAGTGAACTACGCAAGCTGGTATCAGACAAGTCCGCCGTTGGATCGTCTCTTCGGCGGCAACATGCTGGATACCGCGAAGATGAACTACAAGGCGAAAACAATCTGGTTCAACGAGTTCAACGTTCCTCTCACGGACATTTACCCCGACAAGCTGGCCGGAACGGGCGCCAACAATCAGACGACGGTGATGCACCTCTGGTACTATCCGCGCCAGCGCGGACAATTCAACTACGTGAACGCAGCCGGACTTCGCGATTCGCTGAACACGAAGAACTGGGGCGGTGTGCAAAGACCCGTTTCGATCTCCGGCACGAATCTCATCAATGAGAACATCAACTTCATCGAAATCTGGATGCAGGTGTTGAACGACGGACGCGGGGCAGGATCAACGACCCCCGGAAAAATCTATGTCGATCTTGGATCGATCAGTGAAGATGTCGTTCCGTATCCTGTTCCATATCCCACCAATTCGCCCGGCCTCAATACGGAAGATCTTGTTCCTCCCAGCACAACCATAAATAACACTCTTCAAATAGCGTATGAAGATGTTGGACTGGATATGTTGACCGACGCTCAAGAGGCTACGAAATACGGCAACCTCACAGGCGACGGCGATCCCAGCGGTGACAACTACTCCATCAACGCCAACCTGAATCCGGATTCGTATGCGCGCATCAATGGGACGGAAAAGAATGGCGGCACCACAAACGGAATTTATCCTGACACTGAGGACTTGAACTCAAACGGCATTGTCGATCGTACGAACTCGTATTTTCGATATGAGGTATCGCTTGATACGCTTGCCTCGCGCAATCCTCAGATAGTGGGTGGTGGTATCAAAGGTAAGAAGTACTATCAGTTCCGTATTCCGATTCGCGATACTGTTGCAAAGATCGGAACCCCAAGCTTCGAGAATGTCGAGTTCATCAGAATTTCCTTTCAAAACGCCGACACAACAATCGGACTTCGCATTGCCGACTTCTCGTTGGTCGGCAACCAGTGGCAGGAACTGAAAAAGGAAGACACGACGTTTGCAGTGAGCATTGTCGGTATCGAGGAGAACTCCAATATCTATTCTCCTCCACCCGGTGTTGTTCGTGAGAAAGACAAGACGCGTCCTAATGAAGACGTGTACGGCAACGAGCAATCGCTTTCGCTCATCATGCGTGATATTCCGGTTGGCGAATCGCGCATGGCAGTGAAGTACTACACGTATCGCCCGCTCGATCTCTTCAACTACAAAACGATGAAGATGTTTGTGCATGGGGATGAGAGCACGATCAACTTCGTGAATCTGGAAAACTACAACGCAGAGTTCTTCTTCCGGTTCGGCGCCGACTCGCTGAACTACTACGAGTATCGTTCACCGATTCGCAGAGGTTGGGATCCGGACAACGAAGTGGTCGTGAAGTTCTCCGATCTTACGGCTATCAAGCAGAAGCGAGATTCGGTTACTGTGCTCTCCGCGCCTGTTCCTGTGCCGGGTGGACCTCCCGGTGCGGCCTATCGCGTTCTTGGCAATCCATCGCTCACGCAGGTGCGTTACATGGCCGTTGGCGTCACGAACCCGCGTGTGCCCGGCATTCGTCAGATGCCGTTGCGCGGCGAAGTTTGGGTGAACGAGTTGCGCGTGATTGAAGTCGATGACACCCCCGGCTGGGCGTATCGCACAGATGCTTCGTTGAAGCTGGCCGATCTCGGCAATGTGTCGTTCAACTATTCACAAGTCGATCCGAATTTCCATTCTCTCGAACTGCGGTTCGGCTCGCGTCAGAATGCGACGAACTGGGGTATCAGCGCCAACATGGAGCTGGCCAAGTTCTTCCCGTCGGATTGGGCGGGAACGTCGCTGCCGGTTTCCTATTCGCATCAGGTGAGCCTCACGAAGCCGAAGTACCTGCCGCAGTCGGATGTGCTGGTCGGCGAAGCGGCGAGACTTGAGCGTCAACGTCTAACCGAGAAAGGCCTGAGCGAAGAGCAAACGAATGCGGCAGTCAATGATCTCGTGCTGTCATCCGAGTCGTATCGCGTTACAGACACGTGGGCTGCGCCAAATTTCAGAATCGCAATCCCGTCGAACGAATGGTGGGTGCGTGACACCTGGAACAAGTTATCGTTCGGGTTCAGCTATACGCGCGCAACGGAACGAAACCCCTCGACGGTGCGCAGACTGTCGTGGCAATGGAACGCCAAGCTGGCCTACGCGCTCACGTTCAATCCCGACTACTACGTGCAGCCGTTCAAAAGCATCTTCGACGGACTCTGGTTCCTCGACTCGTACAAAGATTTCAAGATTTGGTTTGCGCCGCAAAATTTTAGCTGGTCGGTTACTGCCAATCGCACACGCGATGTGTCGCTGCAACGAATCGCGAACGCGCAGGAGTTGATCTCGCGAAACTTCTACTCGCAGCGCGGGTTCCAGCTCGGGTGGAAGGCGACCGAGGGCGGCATTTTGAATCTCTCCGGCGATTACAACTTGAACATCGACGCAAGCTGGCTCGATCTCGAAACCGAGCTTGTGCCGGGGTCTCCGCCCAACACGCCGGGACGTCAGCGTTCTTTCTCGAAAATCATGGACGACATCTTCTTCAGCACGTCGCTCATCAACTTCGGGAAGGACACGCGCTACTCGCAGCGCAACAACTTCAACACGCGTCCGGATATTCCGAACATCTTCAACATCAAGAAGTATCTCGATCTCTCGTTCAGCTACGGCGTTGATTACAGCTGGCAAGATGCGCTCACCGGTGAGCGGAGTAAGTCGGCGGGGTTCAGCAACAACATCAATCTCTCTCTCAACTTCAAGATGAAGTCGCTGTTCGATCCGTTGTTCGAGGATTCGCCGGAATCGCAGTCGTCCGCTCCGCAAGGGCCTGGTCGCGGAAAGTATGTTGCGCGTGAGCCTGGCGATGAATCGCAGACGCCCACCGACTCGACGGCTGCGCCCGATTCAACACAGAGCGAAGGCGGCGGACTTGGCAAAACACTCGCGCAACTGAAGCAGCTTGCAAAAGTGTTTATCAAGGTTCCGTTCCTCGACTACGAAACAGTGACGATCACATTTACGCAATCCAATCAAGCGGGCAACAGCGGCGTTGTGGGTCGTCCGGGATTTGTCAACTTCTGGGGACGCGTGCCGTTCTTCCAGGAGGCCGATCCGAAGTACGGTCCATCGCGTCTCTATCAACTCGGCTTGATTTCTGATCCGCATGGCCGGCTCGTGAACTTCGGAAGCCGATCGAAGTTTCCGTGGTTTGGGTGGGATGTAGAGCCGGGCATTCGCGCCCCGGGAGGCGTTCTGCAAAATACCTATCGTCAGACAAATCGATTGTCGTTCAAGACGTCGCGGGCATTGTGGGAAGGCGCTCGCCTTGATTTGAATTGGAATGTCGGTTGGTCATTTAACAGCACGGAAAACGTGACGACCGATTCGCTGGGACGCATCATCCGCGAAGCGCCTCTGCTGGGGCAAACCGACCAGCGGCCTGTTCTCAGCACGTCGGGAAGCGTCGATCGGTCATACCTGACGTTCCCGAATGTACTCTTCCTTGGAATGTTTAAAAGCGATTTGAAGGAAGTGAGCAAGAAGTTCGCTCAGGCGAAAGCGGTAAAGGATGGTGTGCCGGAAGAAGAAAAGCTGGCGAAAGCATTTGAAGAAGGATTCGAAGCGCTGCCGTTGTTGCGAAAAGTATTCGGACAGTTTGCGCCGCGTGTCAACTGGTCGCTGCGTTGGGATGGGTTGGAGAAGCTGCCGATGTTTTCCGGGTTTGTCTCGCGCCTCTCGCTCGATCACGCGTACACATCGAACTACACGCGTTCGTATGCGAACCGACCGAATGGCGGCGGCGAGCGGACGGAGAACCAGCGCATTGCGTACGGCTTTGCTCCGCTCTTCGGCATGAACTTTACGTTCAAGGATTTGCTGAAGGGAAGCATGGGGGCAAACGTCCGCTACAACACGAACACGACGTACGACCTTGCGCCATCGTCGCGCAACCTCATCGAAACGCTGGCGCAGGAAATCTCCGTCACGGCGTCCTATTCGCGGCGGGGGTTCGAGATTCCATTCTTCGGCCTGTCGTTGAACAACGATCTCGAAATCAACGCGTCGTACTCGCTGACGACAAACTCGCGCCGGCAGTATGAGATTGCCAAGTTGGATGTCAACACCGAAGGCACGCCGCTCGAAGGCTCGACGCGAACAGTTCTTGAACCGCGCATCAAATATGTGCTGAGCCAGCGCGTGAATGCGTCGGTGTACTACCGACACACAAAGATCGCACCCGATGCCCAGGGATCGACAATTCCCGGCAGCACGACAAACGAGGCGGGGCTGGACATTCATATTGCGATTCAGTAGCTGGAGATTCCCCATCGGAAAGTGCACCAACATTGTCATTCTGAGCCTCGCATCCCAGAGGCGAAGAATCCACGAACCTGTTCTGGATTCTTCACTCCGTCCCAACTTGGAAAGCAGTTGGGACTCCGTTCAGAATGACAATCAAATGATATCGAGTGTTCTTACTGGCGTTTTTGGGGACTCCATATTCAGTAGCGCTGGATTCTCCCGCATGAATTGGCTATCATAGACACCGATGGAAGAGAACAAAGGAAAAATACTCTGGGTTGACGACGAGATCGACTTGCTGCGGCCGCATATTCGGTTGCTTGCCGAGCGCGGCTACGATGTCTCGACGGCGACAAACGGCGAAGATGCCGTCGGCATGGTCAAAGAGAAAGCGTACGATCTTGTGTTTCTCGATGAGATGATGGCGGGGATGGGCGGACTGCGGACACTCGCGGAAATCAAAGACCTGCGACCGAATCTTCCCGTCATTATGGTGACGAAGAACGAAGAAGAAACGCTGATGGAAGAAGCGATCGGCGTGAAGATCAGCGACTATCTCACCAAGCCCGTGAACCCCAGCCAGATTCTCATGGCCTGCAAGAAATTTCTCGAGGGAAAGAAGATTGCCGGCGCAACAGTTTCGCGCGACTACATCAAGGAGTTCAACGAGATTTCTGTCGCGTTGATGAACGATCTCAGCTACACGGAATGGATCGGCATCTACACGCGTCTGCTCAACTGGTCGCTTGAACTCGACGAGCATCCCGAGCTTGGCCTGACGCAAACGCTGACCGACCAGTATCGCGAATGCAATCTCGCATTCGGCAAATACATCGAAAGCCATTACCGCGACTGGGTTGAATCGACCAAAAACAGACCGGCGCTCTCGCACGAAATCGTCGATCGGTTTTTGATTCCCGAACTGCAGCGAAACAAATCCGTCTTCTTCTTTGTGGTGGATTGTCTCCGCCTCGATCAATGGCAGATGATGGAGGGCTTGCTGCATGAGTACTTCGATATCTCCAAGGACTACTACTACAGCATACTTCCCACTGCAACACCCTACTCGCGCAACTCGATCTTCAGCGGCTCATTCCCCAGCGAAGTGGAGCTTCGCTATCCAGAATTGTGGGAGAAGAATGAAGACGATGAGAACAGCCGCAACCGGTACGAGCGACAATTCCTCGACGGCTTGTTGGAGCGCCGGAAAATTCAGTTGAAGCCCGAGGCGAAGTACGTAAAGATTCTCGACGCAGAATTTGGGCGGGGCATCGAGAGCAATATCAACTCGTATGCAAATTCAAAACTTACGTCGATCGTTGTCAATTTCGTAGATATGCTTGCGCACGGCCGCTCGGACTCGACGCTGCTGAAGGAGATCGCGCCCGATGAGTCGGCCTACCGCTCGCTCACGAAGTCATGGTTCGTGCATTCGTCGCTGTTCGGCATGCTGAAGACATTATCGAAGAACAGGAACGTGACGATCATCCTGACGACCGATCATGGCAGCATCCGCAGTTTGCGGGGATCGAAAGTGCTTGGCGACCGCGAGGCCTCGACGAACCTTCGCTACAAGTACGGTCGCAATCTCAAGTGCGAAGAGAAAGCGGCGATCTTTGTCAAGAACCCTCTGGAGTACAAGCTGCCGAAACGCGGCGTCGCAGTGAACTACATTATTGCGAAAGAAGATTTCTACTTCGTGTATCCGACTGATTACCACAAATATCTCAACCAGTATCGCGACAGCTTCCAGCACGGAGGCATCTCGATGGAAGAGATGATCTTGCCGGTAGTGAAACTCGAACCGAAAGGATGATGACGCTTCAGCGTGATGAATATTTTGCGAGATCGGCGCACGACACACTCGATCTCGGCAAAACGTTTGCCTCCGCTCTGAAGCCGGGTGATATCGTCGCGCTGGCCGGCAATCTCGGGAGCGGCAAAACACAGTTCGTCATCGGCATTTGCGAAGGACTCCATGCACACGGCCACATCGCGAGTCCGACGTTCACGTTCATCCATGAGTACAACGTTGCGTTCGGCACGCTGGTGCATATCGATCTCTACCGGATCAACAAGCGATCGGAGATCGATGAGTTGGGAATTGAAGAATACTTCCGGGACGATTGCATCTGCATGATTGAGTGGCCGGAGTTGATTGCGGATCTTCTTCCTTCGGAACGTTACGATGTGAAGATTGCGTATGGCGAGGGCGAAAATGATCGTCGCATCGTTATTGAGAAGACAGCGTGAAAGTTCTCGGCATAGAAACAGCGACAGTCGTGTGCGGTGCGGCTCTAGTGAAAGATGGCATTGTCGTCAGGAATGAGCAGATCGCCGAAAAAAATATTCATGCCGAAAGCATCATGCTGCTCATCGACCGTGTGCTGAAGCATGCGAACATGACGGTGCAGTCAATCGATGCCCTGGCAGTCTCGATTGGGCCTGGCTCCTTCACCGGCTTGCGCATTGGGCTGAGCGTTGCGAAAGGACTTTGCTACGCAACCGGAAAGCCGCTCGTTGCAGTCCCGACGCTGCGGGCGTTGGCACAACGCGCCGTTGGCGAAGGCGCAGTTTCGACATCGTACATTCTGCCCGCAATCGACGCTCGGCGGGACGAAGTGTACTGTCAATTGTTTCGCGTAAATGGCGGAGAGGCTTTGGCGGAATGGGACGAGCGTGACTTTGCAGTCGGCAGATTGCTTGAACAGCTCGATGGTAAGTCCTGCACGATCACAGGCGACGGTGCGCAAAAGATTCAGCGCCACGCGGGGGAAGCGAACTTGCGGTTTCTCTCCGGACCCGCGAGTGAATGCAGCGCAGCAACAGTTGCGAAGCTTGGCGAACAGATGGCGCTGCGCGGAGAGTTTGTTGATAGCGTTACAGTCGAGCCGAAGTACGTCAAGGAGTTCTACACAAAGCTTTCAAACTAAGTAGGCAGTATCACATGGCCTGGTTCAAACGATCGAAAGAAAATATTGCTCGGGAAACTGAGAAGAAGGAAATGCCTGATGGCATGTGGACGAAATGCGATCAGTGCAATGAGATCATCCATAAAATGGAGCTTGAGCAAAGCATGTACACGTGTCCGAAGTGCAACAGGCATTTTCGGATCGGGAGCAACGAGTACATCAAGATTTTGTTGGATGATGGTTCATTCAAGGAATATGACCGGCGCATGCGGTCGGTCGATCCGCTGAAGTTCACCGATTCGAAGCGCTACCGCGAACGCATTCCCGATGCCATCAAGAAAACCGGTCTGCATGACGCTGCGCGTTGGGGAACGGGAAAACTCGATGAGCGGAATGTCGTCCTTGCCTGCATGGACTTTACGTTCATCGGCGGAAGCATGGGATCGGTGGTTGGCGAGAAGATTGGCCGCGCCATCGATCGCGGATGGAAAACAAAAGCGCCGGTGATTGTCGTTTCGGCGAGCGGGGGCGCGCGCATGATGGAGGGCGCGTACTCGCTGATGCAGATGGCGAAGACAAGCGCAAAGCTGGCGCGCCTCGCCGATGCGGGCATCCCGTACGTCTCGGTGATGACCGACCCCACAACCGGCGGCGTCACTGCGAGCTACTCCATGCTGGGCGATTTCAACATTGCCGAACCCGGCGCGTTGATCGGCTTCGCGGGGCCGCGAGTCATCAAACAAACGATCGGCAAAGATCTGCCTCCCGGATTTCAACGCAGCGAGTTCTTGCTCGAACATGGATTTCTGGATCTCGTCGTTCACCGCAAAGAAATGAAGCACACAATCTCGACATTACTCTCACTTACCGCTTCCTGATTGCATGATCATTCACGTTCTGGGTGTGCCGATGGATCTGGGGTCGGGGCGTCGCGGGGTTGATATGGGTCCGTCGGCGATCCGTATTGCCGGAGTCGCCGAGCGCCTGAAGGAGTTGGGAAACAAGATCATCGACAACGGCGACATCGACATCCGCATCATGGAGGAGATTCGCGTCGGCGATACTCGCGCTCGCTATCTCAAGGAAATCGCCCGCGTCTCTCATTTGCTCGCGAAGATGACCGAACGCATGATGAAGCTCGGACATTTTCCGCTCGTCCTCGGCGGCGACCATGCGATTGCCATCGGTTCGATTTCGGGTATCGCCGCGTTTGCGCGAAGGAAACGGAAGAAACTCGGCGTCCTCTGGATTGACGCTCACGGCGATCTCAATACGCCCGCAACGTCGCCGTCGGGAAATGTGCACGGCATGCCGCTCGCATCGGTGCTCGGCTACGGCCCCGTTGATCTGAAGTCCGTCGGCGGCAGGTTCGAGAAAGTGAACCCGGACAATGTCGCGCTCGTCGGCATCCGAAGCCTCGATGCCGGCGAACGAAAGCTGATCGAGCAGACCGGCGTTCACGTGTACACCATGTCCGACATCGACAGGCAGGGAATCCATCGCGTGATGAAGAAGGCGCTGGCGCGAGTGACCAACGGAACCGATTACGTTCATGTGAGTTTTGATCTGGATTCTGTTGACCCGACGATTGCGCCCGGAGTCGGCACGCCCGTCAAAGGCGGACTCGATTATCGCGAGGCGCATCTCATCATGGAATCGATTTGCGAAGCGAATGTTATGACATCGCTGGAGATTGTTGAGGTGAATCCGATTCTCGATGAACATAACCGCTCGGCGGAGTTTGCGGTTGAACTCGTGCAGTCAGCATTTGGCAAGAGGATTCTCTGATGGCAATCCGCGTTGTTACTGAACTTCGTGAGATGCAGAAGATTGCCGATGATCTGCGAGCGAGCGGCAAACGGATCGGCGTCGTGCCAACGATGGGATTTCTCCACGAAGGCCATCTGTCGCTCATGCGCATTGCGCGCAAGCATTCCGACTTCGTCATCACCACGCTGTTTGTCAACCCAACACAGTTCGGGCCGAAAGAGGATTTTGCGCGCTACCCGCGCGATTTTGAGCGTGACCGTCGATTGGCGGAAGAGGCCGGCAGCGATGTTCTCTTCATGCCGACGACGGAAGACATATATCCGGCGGGGTATGCAACATTCGTGAACGTCGAAGGTATCACAGACCTGCTTGAGGGAAAATCGCGTCCCGGGCACTTCCGGGGTGTCGCGACAGTCGTTGCCAAGCTTTTCAACATCACCAAACCGCACGTTGCAGTCTTCGGGCAAAAGGACGCGCAACAAGCAGCGGTCATTCGGCAGATGACACGCGATCTGAACTTCGATATTCAGATCATCGTTGCCCCGATTGTGCGCGAAGCCGATGGCCTCGCGATGAGTTCACGGAATTCGTATCTCTCATCTCAACAAAGAAAAGAAGCTGTCGTGCTTTTTGAGTCTTTGCGACTGGCTGAGAAGCGAATTGCTGAAGGAGTTGTGGAATCATCTGCCATGAGAGAAGAGATGGCGCGCCACATGACAAAATTTTCTGCCGGCGAAATTGACTACATCTCGATTGCCGATCATGAGACGTTGAGCGAACTCGATCAGATGAGCAAAGGGAAGACTGTGCTCATCTCGATGGCAGTTCGATTCGGAACAACTCGACTCATTGATAATATCGTGGTCAAAGTTTAGCTCGTCATTATCTCTTGGGGAACATGGAACGAAAACTTGCAGTAATCATCATGGCGGCGGGAAAGGGAACCCGCATGAACAATCCTGACAAAGCGAAGGTCATGTTTGCAGTCAACGGCAAGCCGATGGTTGAGCATGTCGTCGATCTGGCGACACGACTTGATGCAAGCCGGATTGTCGTAATCGTCGGGTGGCAGAAGCAATCGGTGATCGATCATCTCGCACAGACGCACGGCAGCAACGTGGAGTGCGTTGTACAAGATCCGCAGCTGGGAACAGGCCACGCCGTGATGCAGGCAGAGGCGGCGCTAAAGAATTTCGACGGAGATGTGTTGGTACTCTCCGGCGACGTGCCGATGCTGTCGCTTGAAACTGCTCGTGCACTTATTGCTTTGCATCGAAAGACTGAAGCGAAGGCAACTCTGCTCACAGCCGTGTTGGATGATGCGACCGGCTACGGACGGATTCTGAGGAACACAGACGGCGGCGTGCTCGGTATTGTTGAGCACAAGGATGCAACCGAAGAACAGCGCGCAATTCGTGAGATCAATTCCGGCATTTATGTTTTTGATGCGAAGCTGTTGTTCGAGAGCTTGAAGCACATCACCCCGACGAACAAACAGAAGGAGTATTACCTGACGGACGTGTTCCATTATTTCTGGCTGCATCAATTCACGGTGAGTGCGAGCATCGCGGCAAATCCGGTTGAGATTCAGGGCATCAACACGGTGGCACAGCTTGAGGCGGCACAGGAGGCGATGCGCTCCAACCCCTGAGACAAGTCGGGACGGAGTGAATGCCGCTTCGCAGGCATCCCTTTGGGAGAATCCAGTACGGGTTTCTGGATTCTTCCTGCCTAATGGGGGAATCTCTACTGAATTGAGGTTGACAATGCCGATTCTATTGAGTATTTTTTCACAGAGTGTTACGAAAGGAGCATTGATATGAAAAAGGCGTTGGCAATAGCTGCAGCGTTGGCAATCGTCTGCGGGAGTTCGGCTGCGCAGTTGAAGTCACAAGTGCAGCAGGAGTCTCAGGTGTCGATCACTCGTTTGGGTGATACGTCTCCGCTTGCATTCATGTTCGGGTGGTTTAATCCCGAGAATTTCACAATGCGCCACTCGGTTGACATGTCGTTCACCACGTTCGGCGGGCACGGTCTTTCGCTCGGCACGTACACCAACAGCATGCGCTACGCGTTTGCCGACAACTTGAATGCGCGTGCCGACGTTGCGTTCAGTTTTTCTCCATACAGCTCGATTCCGCAACTTGGCAAGAATGATTTCAGCAAGGTGTACCTGAGCCGCGCCGAGTTGAATTACAAACCGTGGGAGAACACGTACATCTCATTATCGTTCCGACAAATGCCGTATGGCAGCTACTATTATTCGCCGTTCTACACTCCATGGTGGGGTGATAATAGTTTTGGATTCGAGAAGAAGTAATTGATCGTCGTCTGAATGTACATCGTTAGCAAGCCGATCATTCTGTCGAAGGAGAGAGTGTCGGCTTTCGTGTTTCTACTAAGCAACAGTCTCAGAGGTTGACGGAAGAGAACAATTGAAGTTACGTTCGCTCATCACCGATCCGCAAAAGATTCGTCGCATCGGATACTCACTACTGCTTGTGCTCTTGTTTGCTGTCGTCGGTTTCCTTGCCTACTCGTTTATCCACAGAACGTTGATCGATCCGCCGGTTGAATCGGAGAGAGCAAATGTCCCGCCGGGCCAGGTCATTCAGATCGATTTGTTGAATGGGTGTGGAGTCAGCGGCGCCGCGTCGAAGTTCACCAACTATTTGCGTGCACGCGGCTATGATGTGGTTGAAATGAAGAACTACAAGACCTTCGACGTCAAAGAGTCGCTGGTCATCGATCGTGCCGGCGACATCGAAACAGCAAAGCGGGTGGCGTACGCGCTCGGCGTGAGTGAGAAGAACATCATTCAGCAAATCAACCATGACTACTTCGTCGATGTTTCGGTGGTAGTCGGGAAAGATTTTGGCGCGTTAAAACCCTATCGTCAATAACAACTCTCAGAGGGAATGCATTGAAATCATCGACTTTGGCCACCGCAGTTGCGAACCTCGCACTGACCAAGAAGGCGCATAATGTTGTTGTGATGGACCTCCGTCCATTGACTTCGATGACCGATTACTTCGTGATCTGCTCCGCCGATTCGGAGTCGCAAATCAAAGCGATCGCAGATGCAGTTCTGGAGGGAACAGAGAAGAGAGGTGTAGCTCCGTGGCATAAGGAGACCGGCTCGCCGAACTGGAATCTGCTCGATTACTCCGACGTTGTGTTGCACATCTTTCACAAGAATACGCGAGGCTACTACAACCTCGAGAAACTTTGGGGCGACGCAAAAACAAAGACAGTTGTTGATGAACCCGCGGCTGCGCGTCGACGCAAGCCGGCGGCAAAACAGAAGGCTGCGCCAAAGCGGAAGAAGCCTTCCGCGAAGAAGAAAGTTGCTTAGCAAGGATGAAACAATACCTACTCGAGAAAGTCAGTCACGCGCTCACGTCGATCGGCATTGAGAACGAGGCGCCGATTGCCTTTGACCAGCCGCGTCAGGCTGAACATGGCGACCTGACCACTAATGTCGCGATGACTCTGGCGAAGGCGCAGCGGAAGAATCCGCGCCAACTCGCGGGCGAGATTGTCGCGAAGCTGGACATCGATTCGTCGCTCGTCAGCAAGATCGACATCGCGGGGCCCGGCTTCATCAACTTCACGTTCACCGACAAGTTCTTTCAGCAACAACTCGGTGAGCTGCTCAAGGGTGAAGCGACATTTGGCCGTTCGAATCTCGGCAAAGGAAAGAAGACACAGGTCGAATTCGTGAGCGCGAACCCGACCGGCCCGCTCACCGTCGGGCATGGCCGCGGCGCAGTGTACGGAGACACCGTGGCCAATCTGCTTGAGTGGACCGGGCATGATGTCACTCGCGAATACTACTTCAACAACGCCGGACGGCAGATGCGCGTGCTGGGCGACTCGGTGCGGCTGCGCTATCTTGAGTTGCTCGGGCAGAGCACCACATTCCCGGAAGATTACTATCAGGGCGAGTACATCAAGGAGATCGCGGCGCATCTCAAGAGCGAGTACGGGGACAGGCTGCGGGACGAACCGGCCGAAGGAAAATTCAAGGCGCAGGCTGAACGAGAAATCTTTGACGACATTAAAAAAACTTTGCAGAGCCTCGGCATCGTCTTCAAGACATTCTTCAACGAGAATTCGTTGTACGAAGATGGAAAGATCAAAGAGGTGTTGGCGGAGCTTGAGAAGAAGGAGTTGTCGTATGAGAGTGATGGCGCACTGTGGCTGAAGACATCCGCTCTGGGCGGCGAGAAGGACAAGGTCATCGTTAAGAGCACAGGAGAGCCGACGTACCGGCTTCCCGACATTGCATACCACGTGGACAAGTTTCGTCGCGGCTTCGAGCTTGTTGTCGACATCTTCGGCTCGGATCATATTGCCACGTATCCCGACGTTCTCGCCGCGTTGAAGGCGCTCGGTTACAATCCCGAGAATGTCAGGGTGCTGATTCATCAGTTTGTGACGATCATGCAAGACGGCGAGATCGTGAAGATGTCGACGCGCAAGGCAAACTTCATCACGCTCGATGAACTGATCGCCGAGGTCGGCCCCGACGTTGTCCGCTATTTCTTCCTGATGCGCAGCATGACGGGGCATCTGAATTTTGATTTGAATCTCGCGAAGCAACAATCGGATGAGAATCCGGTGTACTACCTTCAATACGCTCACGCTCGCATCTGCAGCATCATGCGCAAGGCTGAAGAAGAGGGAAAGCTTTCCGGCTCTGCGCCGCGGCTCGAAATTCTCTCCAGTGCGTACGAACTTGAGCTGATCAAGATGTTGCTGCAATTTCCTGAAATTATTGAGTACTGCACAACAACATTTGAGATTCATCGTCTCGCCGAATATTTGCAGGACGTTGCGACGGCTTTTCACAAATTCTATCACAACTGCCGCGTCGTCGGAGACGATGCCGCTGAGACCGCTGCGCGCTTGGCGCTCTGCCAGGCGACGCGTTCGGTGCTGCGCAATGGATTCAACGTCGTCGGCATTTCGGCGCCGGAGAGGATGTAGCGCCGTTGCCTTTCGTCGGGAGAATATGTATTTTGCTTCGGCAATTGTAACATTTTTTGAACTCCGAAAGGACTCTGACCTCTCCACCTTGCTACGAATGAAGTTCCGGCTGTTGTTTTGTCCTGCCTGAAAGTTAGACTCATTGGCTGTAGAGGGTACAATTCAGGGCCCTTGGTTAGTCGCGGCCACTTCACTACATAAGAAACGAAGAATGTTCAAATCAGGGAAAATTGAAGGCGTCGTCATCAAGAGTCTCACGAAATTTGTTGATGAGCGCGGCTGGCTCGCAGAGGTATTTCGCAACGACGAGCTTGAGGAGCAGTACTTTCCCGTCATGGGATACATCTCGATGACGAATGCTGATGTTGCGCGCGGTCCGCATGAGCATGTAGATCAGGCGGACTATTTTGCATTCATCGGGCCGTCGAACTTCAAGGTGTATCTGTGGGACAATCGGAAAGATTCGCCGAGCTACATGGTGAAGCAGGTGCTGTTCGCGGGCGAA
>JACRFA010000098.1 GCA_016218065.1 Ignavibacteriota bacterium
AATGTTTGGCGGGTAGCAAAGATCCAGACACATCGAGGATTCCCATCCGACAGGCAACGCGTTCACGGCCCGGATAAACATCAGCGTGAGCGACGATGCGGATGTGTTTGTCACTGTACCATCCAGAACAATTTCACTCCCCAGCGTGTCGGTCCCGCTCGTATGCAAAGGATTAAACGTAAATGATAGTTGACCGTACATAGTGTGTGCAAAGCCGACCAGGAGAGTTAGAACAAGAATTGCAACAAGCCTATTCATCTCGCGCCTCATTCAAAGTAGATAAAGCGGACGCGGGCGATGATCCACCCGCGTCCATTGAACTCACTTGACCACCATCATCTTCTTCGTAGCAACAAACGATCCCGCGGTTATCCGATAGAAATACATGCCGCTCGCGAGTCTTGAAGCATCGAAATGGACCTGATGCGTTCCTGCTTCTTTCCATTCGTTCACAAGCGTCGCAACTTCGCTTCCCAGCACGTCAAACACTTTCAGTACGGACGGGGCAACTCCTGTCCCAACGGGGATGGTGAATTTGATTGTCGTCGTTGGATTAAATGGATTCGGATAGTTCTGACTCAACGAGAATGATGTCGGATGCGAAACATTGTCGTTCACCGCGGTTACCAAGTTTCTGAGTGGATAGGCAAACGTTCGCCACTGGCTTGGGCTTGATGGTGTGAATTCATTTGCCGAAGCCGGCGCCGTCCCCAAGGCCGCCCCTGAGCGATCGAAGATTGTCGAATCGAACGTCGCGCCGCCATTCGTCGAGACCTTGACGATCAGGCGATCGTTGTATCCCGAACCTGTGTACGGAGCATACGACCAATCGAACTTCACGGAGTCGGTGGGCAGGAGTCCCGTGAAGACGCGTGTCTTCAACGAATCGATTCTTCCCGTCGTGCTATAATTGTAGAAATCCATCTTGACGCTTGACGTGCCGCCGAACGAAACGCCGTTCGCTGTTCCAAATGCAGAGAACGTAATATCCGCGTTGGGGTTCACAAGCTTCCACCCTGATGGCGGGAATGTTCCCTCAAACAACTCATAGTCAAACGCTCCGGTAAGCTGCGGTGCGTCAGAGTTCGATGCAGTCACTGGTCCCGAAACCAATTGCTCTGTCGGGGCAATGCAAACATCCTTCGGGCCGACCTCAGGAGCGACAACTACGCCTGCCGCAGGCTGCAGTGAGAACGCATGCAGCGACTTGCCGCAATTCATGACCTCGCGTGTGACGTCGTTTTGAACGAATGCGATCGTGTACATCGAATCCATGATCGCGGGCGAGTTGATTTTGTATGTGAATGTAAAGCTTGTCGAGTCCGCCGTCAGCGGAATGGCCGACCCGGTTGAATTCGGAAACGCGCCTCGAAACACATCGTGGAAGTGACTCTCGCCGTTGGTGCCTGGCGGCGTGGTATAAGCAATGTGGCGCTCGATTCCCTGCACGCGCAGTTTGTAAGTGCCCGCACGCAATTGAGAAACTACGTTCACCACAACATTTGCGCGAATGCTGTCCCCGACTCTCGTGTCCGTAACAGTAACCGTCAGCGGCGCGCCGATGTTGATTCGTGCATCCCGCGCATTGGGCAAGCTTGTCGGCGTTGAGTAAGGATAGCTTGGGTCGACGACGCCATCGAAAATAACGTGTGGAACAGAATTCACGCCATAATAATAACGTCGATCATACGACTGCGTCGTGTTGAACAGGTACATCGGGTCGTTACCGGGCGAGGGCCACCCAACATGATACTTCACAGGCACAATCAAGTTGAAGTGCTGCGCGATGAAATCATCCACCGATGGATTGTTTGCGGCGCACGGAGCGCACGTTGAGCTGGTCCATTCTTCCAACAGAATGTTTCGCCGAACGCCCGGAAGGAACATTGAGTATTGATTGAGCGTGTCGTTCATCCGGTTCTGGTCGGCGGCAAGACTCGAGTATATCCTGAAGTTCATTCCCGTCGAGACCGTGATGAGCAGCGAATCAAACTGAACATCAGCAATTGCACCCTTCGCAAGCGAGGCGATTTGCTTCGTGCTGGATGTTCCACCAATCGTCGTGAACGTGACATCGAACGGCGTCGTGATGTCCGTTCGTCCCACGTTGACAAATGCGACGGTCGGGGCAATACGGTAGTTCGCATTGCCAATTACATAGCTTGTATCTTTGTTGATGTTCCTGATCGCGGCAACACCAATGTCCGTATCGAACTGTGAGCCGACGGAAAAATTGTCGAGGTAGAGATTGTTGCCATACGCGTTGACCGTTACAAAGGACACGGCAATCCGGTTACCTTGTGCAACGGCTGTCGTGCTCAGCAGTATCGCGACAACAAATAGTATCAGATGTTTCATGGTCATGTCTTGGATTGTTCTGGGATATTGAGTTAGAATGTTGAGTCGGTTTGATACACTTCTTTTGTAATGATGTTTTGGATGTAGCATACAATGTTCAGATTGGCGGCATTCCATCTCGGATGAAGTGCAACCTGCCGCTGATACGTTGTCGTCGCGCTCGTAGCGAGCTGTTCCCCTGCATTCGAAGGAAGCATTCGTCGCATGACGTCGTAGAATACTGTCTCGCCATTTGAGCCGGGCGGCGTCGGGAAGTGGATATCTGTTTCGGTGACAACGGTGTGCAATCGCAAATCAGCAAGGTCTAATCCTGATGCGTTCAGAATTTGGACGACGACTGTAGCGAAATACTGACCGCCGCCGATGCTGTCACGCACAGTGAGTTTAAACCGAGGATCTATCTGTAGCCGGGCGTTGATCGTGTCCTTCATCTGCAACGAGTCAGAGGCGTTCGGTCGGCTGATGCCATCAACCATCGTGGTGGGCGCGAACAGCACGGAGTAAAAACTGATGCGTGAATTACAATCTGCTCTGTTGTGGATGTAGAACGTGTCGTTCGGCGATGGGAAGTTCGTCGGAAACTTAATCGCGACCACCCTCGATCTTCCGTACGTCCGATTCGTCAGCGTCTCGATGATCTTGTTGGAGACAACACAAGGAACGCAACTCACATTCGAGAAATCCTCGATCAACACTACCTTCGGAAAAGAAGCTTGCAGAACTGCGGACACTGTGCGAACCTGACCCGTGACCACAGAAACACTCTGCGAAAAAATCGCGTAGCCATCCTTCTCAAGCTGAATGAGCCGCTGACCAACTTCTGCCGTCAGCGTATCGGGAGTTGTTCTTCCTGTTCGCACACCATCCACAATGATCGACGCGCTCGTTGGCGTGGAGGTAACGAACACTTGTCCGGTTTCGGCAGATGGAGTCGCGGTCGGCGGATGTGTTATGCATCCATTGAAGCTAAACACGAGCGAGGCAAACGCGAGTATGCAGAGACGGTAGATCATAAACGTCAGATGTGGTTTGAGAACGTATTGCGTGAAGCGATTGAAAGAACAGCTATGACAGAGAGGAATTGGCTTGACGATTTTGTGCGACGTGCACGAGGGAATATATAAAGAAGAGCCGCTTATATCAAGCAACGATGAACAGAAGAACAGGCTCAATTTGCATGTACGCTGTTCCACTTAGGATTATTCCAGATCGACCCAGCGCTTGAGTTTGCCCGCAGCCTTCAGCTTGTGACGCTCCCAGTACGCTTGTCCGACGATGCCGCCTATGACAAAGATGATACTCGAGTAGTAAATCCAGATCAGCAACACCAGAATGAAAGCGTACGGTCCGTAGATGGTTCCGATTGCAGAGAAGCGAGAGAGATAGACGGCAAAGATTTTTCCAGAGACAACCCAGAGCAGAGTTGTGGTGATGGTCGAGATAATGCCCGCGGGCCGCGGCGGTTTGATATCGGGAATGTAGCGGTAGATGATATAAAACATCACCGCGGTGAGAATCACTACGATTGTCGTCGGCAGAACCTCGCTGAACCAACTCAACTGCAACGTCTTGATCGCGGGAATGCTCTCAGCCAACTTTTCGCCCAAGGTAAACACCCAGATGGAAAAGTTCGATGCGACGAAGAGAACGAAAATGAGAAAGACGAAGAAGACGTCGTGCATCAGACTCACGAGCAGGCCGCGCGTGCGCTTCAAGTGATAGATCCGGTGCAGCACGCTCCGCAGTGCATCGAACAACGACGTGGCCGTCCAGAGCAGCACCAGCGCGCCGAACACTCCGATCGAGCGACGATAGTCGACGATTTCCGAGATGACGGCGACGATCGATTCCTTGATGTTCGTTGCGAATGGTTGCGGCGGAAAAATTGCGTTGAGGATGTCGTTCAATTGATTGATTGCAGCCTGCGAGGAGTTCAAGAAAATGCCGAGCGCAGACGCGGACAACAGCATGATCGGAATCATCGTCAGTATGCCGTTGAACGCGAGACCGGAGGCGAGAAACAGAATGTCTTCTTCGACGAGCTTCCTGGCGATGCGAGCGATGTAGAACCAGATTGCCTCGACATAGCGAAGCGTGAACTTTACTGACTTGATGACGAAGTCAATCATAGACTGCTTTAGCAGGTTGTTGAAAAACCCCTATATTCTTATCCACGAAGTTCACGAAGGGACACTAAGAAGTGATTTTTGCTAGTATCAAAAGAACCTTCGTGCACCTTCGTGCCTGCACGCCGAAGTGCGTCGTTTCGGCACGCCCGCCTGCCGGAGCAAAGCGGCGGGCAGGCAGGCGTGTTCTTCGTGGATCGTCTTTCTTTTTCAACATCCTATTAGGCTGGCATAGACGATACGCTCAGCGAGGGCGGCCCTCAGGCAGATTTGAGATTTGCAAACTTGAGCATGAGATTCTTGCGTCCGACGGAATCGAACTCGACCGTCGCGCGGGCGTTGTCGCCGCGCCCATCGATGGCAACGATCTTCCCTTTCCCGAACGCGTCGTGAACCACCCGCGACCCGACGCGGTGGTTCTGTCGCTTTCCCAGTTGCGATTCGTTTTCGTAGTCGGGCATAGTGTCGGCAAAATACTTCGCTGTGTCATCAACAGATTTCTGTTGGCGGACTCGCGGTTTCGGCGCCGCGTAGGAATTCGGCGCCGCTTGAGATCGCGCCAGCGCGGAGAACCGGCTGGAGCCTTCGGTCACGAGCAACGGTTCATCGATCTCATCGAGAAAGCGCGACTTCACCGAATAGCTGAACTCCCCAAATCTGTATCGCGACAGCGCGTACATCAAGTAGAGCTTGTTCATCGCACGCGTGATGCCCACGTAGAAGAGCCGGCGTTCTTCTTCCAGCTCTTTTCTTTCCAACAATGAATTCGAAAGCGGGAACAAACCTTCCTCGAGTCCTGCGATGAACACGACGGGAAACTCCAGGCCTTTCGCCGCGTGCAGCGTCATGATGGTCACGGCGTTCCGGCCAAACTCCGCCTGATCAACGTCAGAGACGAGCGAGACTTCTTCCAAAAAGCCATCGAGTCCCGCGTCGGGATGCAGATCGTTAAACTCGGTGAGCGCCGAGAGAAGCTCGAGCACGTTCTCGCGTCGCGCGAGAGATTCAATTGTGTTCTCATCCTTGAACTGCCGCAGAATGCCAAGATCGTCAACGAGCGCCCGCGCAAGCTCGCTGACGTTCACGCTTTCTTTGAGGGCGATGTACTTCTGCAGCAATGCACCGAAACCGCGCACCGCGTTCGCCATGCGTTCATTCAGCACCGATGAGAGCTTTTCGGATGTGAGCGCGTCGAAGAGTTGAAGCCTTTCGGCTTTTGCGAACGCTTGAACCGCTTCAACCGTCTTCTCACCGATTCCTCGCGCCGGATAGTTGATGATGCGAAGGATACTTTCCGCGTCTTTCTGATTGGCGATGACGCGAAGGTACGCGAGAACGTCCTTGATCTCCTTTCGCTTGTAGAATGCCACGCCTCCCACGATGATGTAGGGAATGCTGTTGCGCCGCAACGCGTCTTCAATCGATCGCGATTGCGCGTTCGTGCGATAGAGGACGGCAAAATCTTTCAGATCGAGTTTCCGCCTGCGCGTCTCCTCTTCGATCTTCTGAACGATCTTGTAGCCTTCCTCCCTGTCGTCATCGCAGACCGTCAGCGTGATCAACTCGCCTTCGGTATTCTCAGTCCAGAGCGTCTTCCGGATCTGATCGACATTGTTCTTGATGACGGAGTCGGCGGCGGCAAGAATCATCTTGGTCGAACGATAGTTCTGCTCAAGCCGGAAGACACGCGCATCAGGATAGTCGCGCTCGAAGTCGAGAATATTGCGAATGTCGGCGCCACGAAATGCGTAGATGCTCTGCGCATCGTCGCCGACGACACAGATGTTCCTGCCGAGCGCTGCGATTTCTTTGATCAGTTTGTATTGAACGCGGTTCGTGTCCTGATACTCATCGACCATGATGTAGCGAAACCGCCATTGGTATCGCTCGAGGATTTCCTTGTGTTTCTGGAACAATTCGAGCGGTTTCAGCAGCAGGTCGTCGAAGTCCATCGCGTTGTTCAGCTTTAGTCTGCGCTCGTATTCTTCGAAGACTGCGGCAGTCCGTTCGATCAATGGGTCGAGCGCCGAGGATTTGAGCGCCTTCGCCGAGATCATCTGGTTCTTTGCCGAGCTGATGCGCGAGCGGATTCCCTGCGGCGGAAACTGTTGCATCGAGATGTTCAGCGAGTTCATGATGCTCTTGATCATCTGCAGCGAGTCGTCGGAATCGTAGATGGAGAAATTCCGTTCGTAGCCGAGATGCTCTGCCTCGAACCGGAGGATGCGCGCAAAGAGGGAGTGGAACGTTCCCATCCAGATCGACTTGCTCTCGGGGCCGACCAGTTCGGTAATGCGGGCCCGCATTTCCTGCGCGGCCTTGTTCGTGAATGTCAGCGCGAGAATCGACTCGGGCCGTTTCCCTTGTGCGATGATGTAGGCTGTTCGAAATGTCAGGACGCGAGTCTTGCCGCTGCCCGCGCCGGCGACAATCATGACAGGACCATCGATGATGGTCGCGGCTTCACGTTGTACGGGATTGAGTTTCTCGAGAAATGCTTGCATGCCAAGGGAGTTTGTTCAGATCGACTTCACACTTCACACCCATAATAAAGAAATTGGACGCATGAGGCAACAGTCGCGCCGCGCAGTCGATGCTGCATAAAAACAAATCTCACAAACGAAATCACAATCAAATCTCAAATGACAAATCAGAAACATTGTCGACCCGACATCACAGCCCAATCGGATTTGCACAAGCATGTCTAGAAGTGCAGCCGAAAACACGGTGAAAGGAAAATAACCGCCATGACGCCAAGAAAAGATTTCGAGGTCGGCATGGAATAACGGAATTTCACTTTTGCGCCCTTGGCGTCTTGGCGGTGAAGTTCTTTTCTCTGGGGTTTTCGTCCGTACCTCTAGGGCGACCGCCTGTGAGACGAGGTAGCGCGCTCCGCCTGCCTGACGGCAGTCAGGCTTCGCGCCATGCCTGCCGGTGGCCCAGAACATTCCCGGAAAGTTCCTTCTGCTTGATTGATCAGAATCTGTCGCTGCTCGCGTTGACAAAATGAAAAAGGGACTTGCTACAGTCCCTCGTCTCGTTACGCGTGTGTGCGGCGCTCAGATCATCAAAGCGCCTTCGAGCTTCAACAAGAATTCTTTTGTCTTGACGCCGGCGGAGTACCCGACGAGCGAACCATCGGCGCCGAGTATGCGATGACAGGGAATGATGATGGGAATGGGATTGGAGGCATTCGCCCGACCGATTGCCTGATATCCTCTGCTTGTGCCCAGCCGTTTGGTGAGCTGCTTGTAGCTGATGGTGGTACCGTACGAAATCTTGCTGACTTCCTTCCACACACGGGTCTGGAACGGCGTGCCGATCAGGTCGATCGGGAGATTGAATTTTGCAAGTTTGCCATTGAAGTACCGGTTGAGCTGATCGATGATCTCTTTGTTCCGCGACTTGTTCTCGACGACTTCGTTGTTGTCGAAGTTATCGTGCAGCCATCGGAAGAAATCTTTCCGATTATGCCTGGGAACAGTGATCTTGCAGACTCCTTTTTCAGTAGAGGCTACATAGATAAGCCCAATCTTGGATTCAAAGGACGTGCAATAGACCATCGATGCGGAAGTGTTCGGTGATTGAGGTGCGCGTACTAACGGCGGCACAGGCGATGCGGAATTAGTATAGCGAATGACAATCTGAAACGCAAGGAGAATTTCGCGAACTGGCGCCCAAAATCTTTTTTTGAATCAGAAGAACGCGCGGACTTCGGCATGCGCTGTGTGAATCGGAGAGCGTCCGCCTTCGGTGCGTCCGTCGTAGTTGAGCGAGGCCTGAATGAACTGCGTGACGCGATAGTCGAACGCCGCGCGCCAGATGTACGTCTTCCCTGCGACTCGTCCTCCGGTCAGCTCATACGGAAACGTCTCGGCCGTCGCGCTCAGCAGAACTTCTTCCCGCGACGCTTCAACCCGCGCTTGACCGAATCCCTGAAACGCATATACGAATCGCAGCGACTGTGAGTTTAGATCAGCCTCCAGTGCGGGAACAATATGACGATCGGTGGACTTCCCTGTCTCGAATTTCATTCCCATCTCCACATTCTGGTAGGGACGATATGACAGATCGAACACGACAGAATTCGAGACAATGTCGTGCGCACGCGACGAAAGTTCGCTGGCAGTAATCCGATCAATCCGATTCACAAAATCAATCTGATTGGCGATCTCGCTGATGAGCTGCCAACGCAGACGGACAGATCGTTCACGTGTATAGCTGCGTTCTTGAGTGCCGCTTGAGGTGCTTGAGGCAAACTTGTTCAGTCCTTTGCGTTGAGAAAACCGCAGCCGAGCAGAGAGATCGGGCTTTCCTTCGAACAGATGAAGGTCTTGCGTAAAGAGCGTCGATCCGGCGATAGTTGAATCGGATTGGAATCTGCTGAAATGAAGGAGATAGATTTTTTTCAGATCGGACTCCGTACTCTTCTCCTCCAGCCTGATGTATGTCTCAGAGGAAAAGATTGACAGAACATCCTCCAACCCGGAATTCCCTCTCGTCAAGAATCGGCTTGGCGTAATCCTGACACGCGCACTCGTCTTGAGATCGATGACGGGAAAGAACTCGTCGGACGGAACCGTGACTGAAATGTAGTCGCCGTCGAATCTCGTCAGAACAAACTCGTTCTCTTCTGCGACTCCGTTCGAGTTCAAGTCGCCCAGGTACTTGTAGTTGCCTGTTCCGACAGGGACGCGCACGAACACTCGCTCCAACCGCGACGATCGTTCGGTCGAGACTTCATAGAAGAGGTCGGTCTCCAGCCCGCGATTCAGCGGTGCAAAGCGAGTTTGGTTGCGGACAAGAACAGTCTTGAGGTCGTTGTTGCCAATTGCTCTGAATGCCTGCGTGTATTTCTTGTCCCTGAGCGTCACGTCTATAGAAGATGAAAGTGTATTCCACTCCGACAACTTCCACGCATACGCCTGAGTGAACGCTCTTGATTCGCGAAGCAGGCTGCCGTTCAGGAATCTGTCTTCTGTTCGCCACTCCAGGCTTGCTGAGAGCATCATCCCGGCGAAGTCGCGCACCATCAGGCCGGGCGAAAACACATTGAACTTAAAGCTACCGTTCTTTAATGAATCGGTGGAGAGCGATGTGATGCGCCTGTTCTCTCCTTCGAATCTGAAGAAGGGCGTGAGCATTCCGATTTTGTATTCGGCTATTCCGTTATGACGCAGCCACTTGCTATTGTTATCTGATGGCGACTCTCTGGTGCGTACCTCTTCGAGGAAGTACTGAACGGTCGGCAGCGAATCTGCTTTGATGCTGAGACTCGCATCGTTCCTGACGGAGCGCAACTGATCGCCACGCGTGATCTTCCCATATCCGCCCCGGAGAGAAACTCCCGTCGAAGGAGCATAGCCAAGCGAAGCCTCCTGTGTTTCTTCGTCGCCAATCGAAGCCGATTCGATTCCCCACTTTCTGGAGAACTCAATGTCATTTGTTCTATCGACGGAGACGAAGCGTTTGTTCACGAACCGCTCTTTGAGTCTCACATCGAATGAACCTATGTTCGTCTCACCGAAGGTCACGTTCTTCGGAGCATACGTTGCCAGAAAGCTCAGTGCGTGTCCGCGATTATCGAAATCATCCAAACCGGAAAGCCGATTGGCATCGAAGCGACTCACGCCAAGCTCGCCGGCAATTCGCAGATCGTCGGTTGGTTTCAGATCAAGATTCGCATCCATCACCTGAGCGAGTTGCGGCAGAGGAACAAACGTCAGCGGCAAATAGTCGCCCGCGCCGGGGCCGCGCCAGGTGAAGACACCGACTGCTTGCCTGATGTATTCGCCTTTGCCAAATCCCACATAAGAGAAACCAATGACGTAGTTTGCATCTCTTCCCGGCGCGTATCTGTAGTACACATACTTCGTTCCGCCGATCACCGTGCTGTCTATGACGTAATAGCCGTTTGAGTCAACACGAACGATGCTGCTCGTCGTTGCTTTCGAACGATCGTCGCCCGCGTTGGCCAAAATTGCGCGGGCGCTATCGGTGAGCGAGAAGTCAATCGGGGACTCCGGATCATCAGCTTCCTGTATGAACGATAACGTCAGTCTCGCTCTGTTGTCGAAGAAACTGGATGATGATTGGCCTGTTATCATTGAGCGCGAGAACTGGCGGTCGGAGTATTCAAAGTCCACCGTGATGCGCGATGCCGAGGTGATCAACCGCCGTGTGGTGAAAGTGATCTCTCCGTTCGAGTAGTCGATGGTGTAGTCGTTTGTCTCGCCGCGCGTTTGCTGCTCGCCATTGACATAGACGCGCTCGGTTCCTGCAATCACGATGATCTGGCGCTCGTTCTCTTTGCCGACAAGCCTGTACGGACCCTGCACAGCCTCAAGTCCTTGGAACTGATTGGTGTTGAACTTCCCTCGCGTAGAAGCGGCCGCAGCCATGACGGAGCCGTTTGAAAAGCCGAAGCGATAGTTTGCCGTTGCCTTTGCTCCCTGAAGCTTACGACTCAATCCGGCGAACTCCGTTCCCCCCAGATCTATATTGAAGTCGCCCAGAGTCGTTGTTACGTCGGTGCTTCGCAGCTCAACGAAGACCTTGTCGAACTCCTGAAGTGTCTGGCTTGTGCCTTCGGGTTGGATGGGTGTGTTCTCGTCAGTCAATGCTGCGACCACCTCGATATCGTTTGATATCTTCCCTGCCAACTGAAGACGTAAGCCGGAGTTAAGAGTAAAATCTCGATTCGACCCCACTGTGAATCCTCGAACGATGCTTCCGCTCTTTTGGAGATTCTGTCCGAAGATGTCGTCAAGGCCAAACGATGCTCTAGGCTTCGAGACTCGGAGCGTGTCTCTGCCGGTGGAATCTTTGAGAACGAGGAGTCGGCGACGAAAGTACGACTCCTGAAACTTGAACGGGAAGTACTGATAGTACACGACAATCCGATGTTGGCCAAGTGAATCGCTCAGAAGTTGTCTCGTGAACGAAGAGTCAAAAGTGATCTGCCCGAGTCTCTCATTAATAAAATAGTCGAAGCCTGGCCGGAGCATGATTGCCGAATCGACGACAACACTGTCGGTTTTGGTTGCGATGAATTGATGCGGAAGTTGGAACGACGAGTCTGCGTTTTCGCGAGTCAACGTGATGACAAATTCGGATCGGGGAAGCTGCTGAGCGACGGCATTCTCATTCATGCAAAGCAATGCCAACAGAGAAAAGAGAATGGTGGAGGATATGGGGAAGACTCTGCTCATCTGGTGAAGAATATACGGGAATGAAGAATCGTATGAAAGATGAGCAAGCGATATCGATTATGGTTGCGCAGGATGTTTTGAGGGTTCAGAGGTGGTTGGGAGGCAGATGGGCGACGGGACGTTCGTCCCTACCGAGGAGATTTTTCCGTTGCATGTCAAAGCATCACTTCTTATTTTATCGCACGAAAAAATCCGAAGCCAAAGTGGCGGAATTGGTAGACGCGCTGGACTCAAAATCCAGTCCGGCTTACACCGGGTGAGGGTTCAAGTCCCTCCTTTGGTACTCGCTAATTATCAATTGATGATTGATCGTTGGCAATGGACTATTGATGTTTTCATCTTCGCCTTCACGGCGTGAGGGTTCTCCCGAAGGGACGCCTGCGGCGGAGTCCCTCCTTTGGTACTCGCTAATTATCAATTGGGAATTGATCGTTGGCAATTGACTACTAATCTTAGCCTTGACGCCGCGAGGATCTTCCCAACGCTTCCCGTTCTGCTCTTCAATCATTTTTTCCCCCTGACCGCCGATCATTCATTCGCGCCCAGCACGTATGCACATGAGTTGTGACGCCGATGCAATCATGGAAAAGACGATCTTGATTTTGAAGCTGGATTGAACGAGATGCAACTCAGGGTGAGCCTAAACACGATGGTATAGATGTTGCGAATATTCTGATGCAACAGTAAAGTATGAAATGCGAGGTGCTGAAATGACTTTGCTAAGCATAATCACTTATGTTACGCTCGCCGTCATCCTCATCCGACTCTTCACACGACCATCGCGGCGCAAAGAAATCGAGCAACACATTCTGAACAGATACTTTTGACTGGTTGTTGAAAAACAGGATTGATGTCTTTCCGAGCTTCGATGTTTGTCGGGGAGGCGCGTCTGATCCGAGACAACGAGATTCCTCAGTCGCTTCCCTGCCCGCCGTGTTTGTGCCCGCGGGGCAGGCGGGGCTCCTTCGGAATGACACGTTACCTTTTCCAACAACCTTGGTGGCAGGCTACTTCTTCGACCCCTCCATCCCCTGCATCATGTCGAACGTCTTCTGCTTCTTGTAGCCGGACGGAAGCTCGAATGGTTTCATGTCGAGTCGCTTCGCTTCGACGCGCGTGATCTCCTGTGACTCGATCAGATGTCCGTCGATCTTCGTCGTTGAGAGCATGGGATAGATTCCCATCTTCATCACCTCGTTGATTGCACCTTCGGCGACGTTCATGTGCTCTTGTCCGAGCGCCTGCGAAATGGATTTCACAAGATGGCCAAGCTTCTTCGTGCCCCACAGCTCAGTCTCTTCGTTGGCGCGCTTCAGTATGAATTGGTCGCACGGGTAGCCCGCAATCGTCCGGGACTTTCCCGTCTTCTTCACAGTGTACTGACCCGACGTGCCACCTGCGCCGTAAAGTTCCTCCGCCTTTTCATCCTGAGCGATCTCGAAGTAGGTCTTCTCTTCGTGGTTCAGCATGTAGATCTTCTTCAGATCAGTCCGGTAGAGCATCGTCGAGCTGGGCATCGTCGCGCCACGGGTTTCTATTCTCACCATATCCTTCTTGATGTACATCGTCATCACGAATTCCTGCGGCTTCCCCATCTCGTCGGCGGTGATGTTCTTGCTCTCAACGATTCCTTCGAATTGAGAAAGCGACTGAGAGACAAGGAACACGGAGAGCATTACTGTTGATGCGAAAAGCATTGTCGCGTGTCGTGCGACAGCACTGATTCGACTTGGCTGGATGTGTCGTTGTTTCGTTCTCATGATTATCTGTTGACGACAACCTTCCCTCGGGGCGCTACAGATGAGATGACATTCTGCATACTCATCGTTCGACCTTGAGGAGGAATCGTCAATGTTTCTGTTGTGAGTAGTTTGAGGAAATTGGGATTGATGCTATTGTCGGGATACGGCTCGAGTGTGATCATGAAGTAGAATCGAAACGGCGGACTCAAATCCAGGCGCACTGGGTTGCGAACGAAATCCTGCCCAGGGAAATTGTGTCCCGTTCTCGTCGAGTCGGCGTACGGACCTGCGCCGTCGTAGTCTGCGCTGTCTGCCTTCATGAACTTTCCGGTCGAGTAGTATTTTGGCGGATCGACTGTCGACCTGAACTTATCGACGACCCAGCCTTCGTATCGCCACTCATCGGGAAGTTTGGGAAGATTCTTCAAACCGGCGGTCTGCGCCGCAACCGATTCCACAAACCAAAGCCCGAAGTTAGAATCCGCCGGCGATGTTGCCGAAACCATTGTGCATTTGCCGGACGCAATGTCCAGATTGGCGTTGAAGGCATCGGCATACGAGATGCTCAGATCGGCAGTTGCCATTGCCGCATCGCCGCGAAATGCGCCGCCCATGACTATCGATCCAGGCTCATCGTGGCGAGGCTCTGGCACCTCATGTTCCGACTGAATTGCAACAACAACGTCTCTGAGCAATTGCGGATCTGCGTTCGGCGGCAGCTTGAATTCCGGCCTGCCTCCGTCCAATGCCTCCACAGTCCCATCAGTGGTGATTTTGAATTCACCGAAACTCACATACTCATCCTCATGCTGAGGCGAGCTAACGCCTGTGGATTTGTTGAATTGAAAGAACGTCCCCCACAACTGATAGTGTCCAGCTTCCAGTGGAGGAAGATTCTGCACAGTGAGCGTGATGCGAGATGTTGTCTGTTCGATGGATTCGTTCGTCTGCTTGCACGACAAGAGTAACGCGGGAAGGAGCACGAGGAAGATTCGTTTCGTCATCAGTTCCCCTTTCCCGGCCACACACAAACACCCGCGGCAAAACCACCGACTTCAATGCGTCGGACGACACTCTGACTTGCAACGTCGATGATCGCGAGAAAGCCCGGCGTTGTACTTCCTGCCACAGGATGATGCGGCGGCTCCGAGGCCTGAACATTCTCACACGTGACAAAGACCGTATGGCTGTCATCCGAGATATCGATGCCGTGCGGTTGCTGTCCCACAGAACTGATTGTCGTGAGAAAGAGATTTGCTTGCGCATCGATGACGGAGACGCTCCCCGATCCCCGATTGCACACGTAGAGGTACCGCCCGTTGCGCGTCACTTCGCATTGCAGCGGGCCGTTTCCGACTCTGATGCTATCACTATACAACGAGAACGTATCGCCATTGCGGCGAATAATACTGATGCGTCCCGTTCCGTTCAGCGCTGTATAAATGAATTGATCGTCGTTCCTGACTGCGACCTGATATGGCCTGTGCACGAATGAGCCAATCGGCGGCACGTCATTGGCAAGCGGGATGTTGAGCACAACCGAATCGACATCAGTCCGAATGACGTGAAGGAAATCCGTCGCGTTGCTCGCCGCGTAGAGATATCGGCCATCCTGCGAGAGACGAGCGCCATGCGTTGCCTTCATGAACACGCCGGCACGAATTGTTTTTATCACAGACATCGTCGCAGTATTGACTGCGTAGATTTGTCCGGTGGCGGTCGGTGACGCATCGAAATCAGTTACGTAAGCCTTTTGGCCGTCGTTCGTCAATACCACGTGAGCGGGCGAAGTCGGGACACTTGCTTCGCCAACAAGTTGGTGAGTGATCGCATCGTACTTTCGGAGTTTGCCGCCACGAATCATCGTCACGTAATAATACCTTCCCTGATTATCGATCTGCACATTGTGCGGCGATTCGGGCACGCCCGTGAACGGCAGACTGCGGCCAACACTCGTGTAGCGCATGATCAAGTTCGTGTAGCGATCAAGCACGCCAACGAGATCAACTGACTGACTGGTGAAGAAGACTTTGCCGAGAGGCCGCGGTTCGCTGAATGGCAGCTCCCCCGCGTCGTTGCGTGCACCGTCGCGAATCCATCGGGCGATCGTCTCGATTTCACTCCGCACAAGCGGCGAGCGACCCGCGGGCATCTGCACACTGGAGATCGGGCTGAGTGTCGTGTCGGAGGGATTGATTGATTGGATGAGGTGGCTCATGAACGGCTGGCCGGCGACTACGACTGTGCCGTAGCGCGATCCTCGCATGAGTCCATCGTGCGACGTGAGGTCGAGTCCGCCGGCGAAGCCTTGCGGCCCGCCGCCGTGACAACTCGAACCTCCGCAGTTTCGATCGAAGATGGGTTGGATTTGCGCCGAGTAATTGCCTGTTTGCTGCAGCTTCCCGTCGATGACAACTTCGTTCGCGTTACAACCAATCAACAACAACACAGCAGTGCAGCAAAGAACGACCTTCATTCAACACTATCTCCTTGATGTTAGATTGCAGAAGAACGGAATGAAGGTACGAACATAGCGCGGACGAAGCAAACACCGGCGGATTGAAGAACATCGAACATCTTGTGATAGGGACGGGGCATGCCCCGTCCCTCCAGAACATCATCTCATCAAGACCATTGTTCGCGTCGCCGTAAACTTTCCTACCATCATTCTATAGACATACACGCCGCTCGCGAGATTGCTTGCGTCGAACGTCACGTTGTATGTTCCCGGCGTCTTCACTTCGTTCACCAGCGTTGCGACTTCGCGGCCAAGTACGTCATAGACCCTCAGTGTAACAAATCCCAAATTCCAATTTCCAATCTCCATTTCGGAGGCGGATTGGAGTTTGTGATTTGGAATTTGGAAATTGATTGTCGTTGTGGGATTGAACGGATTTGGATGGTTTTGCAAAAGAGCAAAGCGATCCGGCGGTGAGCTCGGTGTTTCATTCTCCGATGACGTTGGGCCCGCAGTGTTGGCGAGGATGAAGATCGCGGGATCAGCGACTCCCGCGACGGTTGCCGGAAGGTTGTATGTGCCCGCCGTATCGTTAGCTGTGAAAACCGGTGCCGTTGCTATGCCATTAGCATTTGTTACGGCAGTATTCACTCCACCCAAAAATCTACCGCTGGCTCCGCGTGGGGGTGGCAACCACGAAACGGTCACACCCGAAACCGGATTGCCCATTTCGTCTCGCACGAGAACCTGAAAACGAATTGGGAAAGGAGTGTTCACTCGAGTGCTTTGCGGAGATCCCGCAATCGGTACATAAGTTGAATCCGCGAGGTTAGAAAGAGAAAAGAGAGCATTCGAGCCGACGCCTCGTACAGTCGCCCCGACGAAGTAGTGGCCCACCCTGTCATTTGCCCAAAACCACGCTGCGGTCGCAATGCCATTAGCTTCGGTCACCGCTGAGTCAACGTCGCCCTCGAATCTGCCGCTGGCCCCCGAAGGCGGTGGAGTCCACTTCACTGTCACGTTGGGTACGGGATTGTTGAAGTCGTCACGAACTGCAGCCTGAAAGCGGACTGGAAACCGAGTTCGAATTCGCGCGCTCTGCGGCGTGCCTGAGGCTGCATGAACAATCGTCGGATGGCTTGCCAGATTCGCCAATGAGAATATTGCCGGTGTCGGTACTCCGGCCACGACTGCGTTGACGAAGTAACTTCCCGCTATACCGTTTGCGCGGAACGAAGGCGTTTCGATAACGCCGTTCGTATCTGTCGTCGGATTCGGGATGCCCCCCTCGAACCGTCCGCTTGGACCAATGACAGGAACAATCCAGGTCACCACTATTCCGGAAATTCCGTTTCCACATCTGTCACGCACAGACACTTTGAAGCGCGTGGGAAACAACGTGTTCACAAGTGTTGCTTGCGGAGTTCCTGCGATTGCGAGTATGGACGACGAGGGGCCGGGTAGATTTGTGAGATGAAAGACTGCCGGAGTCGCGACACCCGCGGCAGTTGCGTTTACCACATACGAACCTGCGATGCAGTTTGCCGTGAATACAGGGGCCACGGCGATGCCGCTCGCATTCGTGGTGCTGGTTGCGGTAGTTCCTCCTCCCGAAAACGTTCCACTTGGTCCAGTGACAGGTGCAACCCACGTCACTGCTACGCCGGGTACCGGATTGCCGAATGCGTCAGCGACACGAACCTGGAAGTTAATGGCAAACGCCGTAGTCACCTGCGTCGACTGGGGTGTGCCACCAGCAGCGATGATGAAAGCCGGCGGCCCAGGCAGGTTTGCCAAAACGAAGGATGCCGGTGCTGCAACACCAATGACGGTCGCGTTCACGATGTAGGTACCCGCGACGCCATTTGCTCTACACACGATTGATGCAACTCCCGCAGAATCAGTCACGGCTACTGGATCCCCGATGATTCCTTGGCCTCGCCATGTGACGAGAACACCAGCAACAGGATTTGCAAACGCGTCCTTGACTGTCGCCCGAAGGGGAATTGGAAACGGTGTGTTCACGATAGTTGACTGCGGTGTTCCGCCTGTTGCGGTAACGACTGCCGGATGATCCGGCACGTTCGTCAGCAAAAAAATTGCCGGCGTTGAAACACCAGCAACGCTTGCACTCACTATGTACGATCCAGCGATAGTGTTTCCCCTGAACGTCGTCGCCGTTGCTATGCCGTTCGAATCGGTCGCAGCAGTGTTGATTCCTCCTTCGAATGTTCCACCCGCACCGCTTGCAGGTGGAGTCCACGTCACGGTCACGCCGGGCACAGGATTGCCTTGCGCGTCGCGAACCTGCACCTTGAAGCGAGTTGAGAATGTTGTATTGACCACCGTTGACTGAGGACTTCCCGCAATCACCGAAATGCTTGCGGGCGGGTTCTGCGCATTTGCCTGCGGCGTTTCTGAAGCAAGTACGAGAATGGCCACAACAGTGAGGAGCAGCAGCAATCTCCGCCGAACTGACTTTGTGATACGCTTCTTCATCGCGTCTCCTTCCGGTTTGTTTGGAGATGCACTTCCTATTTGAGTAAGATCATCCGTTTCGTTGCTACAAATCCCGACGACGAAAGCCGACACAAATATACACCGCTCGCAACATCGCGGGCATCCCACGTAACGTTGTATTCGCCCGGCTCTTTCACTTCGTTCACCAGCGTTGCGACTTCGCGGCCAAGAATGTCAAATACCCTCAGTAGGGACGGGGCATGCCCCGCCCCTACTGGAACCGTGAATTTGATATTTGTGGTAGGATTGAACGGGTTTGGATAATTCTGTTGAAGCATGAACCGCGTCGGCAATGGTTCACGCACAATCGCATCAAGCGTTCGGTCGGCGACTTTGTACACACCGGAATCTCGCGTCGCAACATAGAGTGTATCGGAGAATGGATCTTTTCTGATATCGACAAGCTTCGGCGATGGAACGTTTGAGAAGCGAAGATTCCACGACATTCCTGAATTCGTACTTCGATAGATTCCACCCTCTGCGGCGGCGTAGAAGACATTTCGCCTTCCTTCATCTCTCACAAACTTCTGCACGTTGATGTTCCGAAGAACGTACGTCCACGTCGCTCCTCTATCAACACTCACTTGAATGCCGCAGAGAGTATCAGCCGCGTGCGGAAAACGACTGAGTGACCAGATCAGCGTATCGCCGTTGGCGAAGAAGTCTGCATACGGATGCGGGTACGACATTGAGAAAGTAAATGGATGGATGTTTGTCCACGTTGCACCATCATCGGTACTACGATAGATAGCATTCGATCTGAATCCTGCGTAAAGGACCGAGTCCTTTTTCAGATCGGCAGAATGAAAAAAACATCCGTACGTATTCAAATTGGTCCTTTGCCATTCGAGTCCGTTGTTTGTCGATCGAAACAGATTGACCAACCATGCAAAGACTTTGTTCTGTCCATGCGGTGAAAACACGTATGCGAGCGACGGCGCATGACCAATCCAGCCTCCATCGCCCAAGCAGCGAACGGGTGTGTACCAGCGATCCTGATACACATTCAGGACGACTAAGCCTGCTGACCCAGGCTCGCCGATTCCCGGCTCAATCATATCAACACCAACAAAAGCGACTGAATCGTTCCAAGGCGAAAAGTAGATAGAACGGTAGAGACGGTCTTCCCCCACGGGTCTCCAATAATCGTCCGGAAAAACATATTTCCATGTACCTGAGAGATTTGCCGCGAGACCTTTTGTTGTTGCAACGGCAACACGCGGCTGAGCACCTTGCCTGAACTGGACATCCATCTGAACTGCATTGCGCCACGAAACAGAATCGGGTCCAACGAACTTCCACGTCTGCGCTGACAATATTGTACTGACAAAAACGGTGGCGAGAAGAGCGACAAGCTTTTTCATGAGAAGCCTTCCGAAGAGATGAGTCAGGAGAAAGCAAAAAGCATGGTACGCCTGGCGCGCCCATGCTTCATGATGTAAAGAACTGCTCGCCGAAATATACAGTGGGATTCAGAGAAAGGCAAGTGCAGTCCAAAGATACTTCAGGTCCTTGCACCACCATTCGACCTCACGCCGCTCAGCACGGGCAGGTCATCGGGACGAAAAGTCATTCCATCAACAACGACGGTTGTCTGCTCACGTGACAACAAGAAGAACTTACCATGTGCCTTGGCGTACGTCGTTCCATCGCTATCGCAAAGCTTTCCCTGGCTCTCCCAATATCGTTTGCGGTCAATGCACGGGCCTGCGTCTCCCACATACGCCTTCTCGGTGGTAATGGGCTTGAGATATCGGAGAGTGATCTCGGCGGTAAAGCACATCCGCTCAGTCTTCAGCACAACAACCCATCCCAGGAGTTCGTCCATCAGGGCCGCGATCACTCCGCCGTGAACCACATTATCGTAGCCCGTTTGTGTGGCGAGCGGAATGAATCGGACGAAGACGTGGTCTTGTTCTCCAACAAAGAAGCGAGCGCGAAGTCCGCTCGGGTGTTCCTGTCCACACACGTAGCATGCATCATAGGTCGGAAGATAGCAATGATTGTTATGTTCCATCGTTTGTCTCATAGTGTCGTCCGTTGAGTGAAGAGTGTCGCTTCGTAACATATAGACGAATGCGACATGCAAAAGGATACAGAAACGTGGCAGTTGGAGGAAGGGTGTTGGAACGAGGAAGTGTTAGGTGAGTGAAGTGAGTTTTTAGAGTCGCTTCCCTTCCCAGAGGACGTTGTTGCGAGAGTCGCGGATGAGGCCGCAGTGTGATTCAATGTCGCTGCGCAGCTTCGCCCTGGCACGGTGGAGTCTGATCTTCACAGTCGCATTCGATAGCCGAAGCGTCTTGGCAATCTCCTTGTCAGCCATTCCCCTCAAGTCGCTCATGATAAAGGGAATCCGATACTTCGAATCCAGTCGTTTCACGCACGCAAGAAAGCATTTCCACTTTTCCCGTTGCATGAACAAATCCTCCGCAGTAGGCTCGCGTCCGGTCCAGAGGTTGCTCTCGACAGCCTCCTCATCGCATTCCGCGTTCTTACTTTTCGCAGACGTCATTGTTCCCTTCCTGTCGAAC
>JACRFA010000096.1 GCA_016218065.1 Ignavibacteriota bacterium
AGAGGGGATAGACATAGAAGACCTCCAGAAACGAACCGATGACCTGCGGAAGAAGTACAACATTCGTCAAGCGGCTTTGAAGATACAGGAACCCACAAAGGAGTACGACAATAAGCACTGAACAAAAAGCAAAACCGTCTGCGCAAGCGGCAGCCGGAGTGATGGACAAAATCGTCTCGCTTGCAAAACGGCGAGGATTTGTTTTTCAGTCAAGCGAGATATACGGCGGCCTCAACGGCTGCTGGGACTACGGGCCGCTGGGCGTTGAATTGCTGCGCAACATCAAGGACGCGTGGTGGCAAGCAATGACGTACCGCGAAGACATCGAAGGAGTCGATGCAGCGATTCTGATGCATCCGCGTGTGTGGGAGGCATCGGGACACATTGCCAACTTCACCGACCCGATGGTGGACTGCAAACAGTGCAAGGCGCGCTACCGCGTGGACGTGCTGCTCGATGAGCTTTCCGTCAAAAAGAAAAAGGAAATTCTTCGCGACTTGTTCGCAGGCGAGTTCGAAGGCCAACAGCCGGACGCGAAAATCGAAAGTGAGTTTTCCTCCCGACTTTCTTCTAACGAAACTCTCACCAAGGCACTCAAACAGAGCATCACTTGTCCGAATTGCGGCAACAAAGGTATGTTCACTGAAGCCCGCCAATTCAATCTGATGTTCAAGACCTTCGTCGGACCTGTCGAAGACGCGAGCAACGTTGTATTCTTGCGCCCCGAAACGGCGCAGGGCATCTTCGTGAATTTCCAGAACGTCTCATCGGCATCACGCCAGAAGCCGCCGTTCGGCATTGCGCAGATCGGCAAAGCATTCCGCAACGAAATCAACACGAAGAATTTTCTCTTCCGCACGCGAGAATTCGAGCAGATGGAAATGCAGTTCTTCGTCAAGCCGGGAACGGACGTCGAGTGGTTCGAGAAGTGGCGCGCCGAACGCATGCAGTGGTTTCTCACTCTCGGCATGACGAAAGAAAAACTGCAGTGGCATCAGCATGAACCGGACAAGCTCGCGCATTACGCGAAGGACGCGTACGATATCGAGTACAAATTCCCGTTTGGCTGGGGAGAGATTGAAGGCGTTCACAACCGCTCGGACTTCGATCTCTCGCAACACGAAAAGTTCTCGGGCAAGTCTATGCAGTACTTCGATCCCGAAACGAAGGAGAAGTTCACGCCATACATCGTCGAAACTTCTGCAGGAGCAAGCCGATCATTTATGGCATTTCTCGTCGATGCGTACAACGAGGAAGAAGCGCCGACTGCCGACGGAAAGACGGAGATTCGTACGGTGCTGAAATTCCACCCGCGCCTCGCACCGATCAAAGCTGCGATCTTTCCACTCGTGAACAGAGACGGCATGCCAGAGCTTGCTCGCACGCTCGAGACCGAACTTCGTCCGCATATGCGCGTCTTCTACGACGATAGCGGCGCAGTCGGGAGACGATACCGCAGACAAGATGAGATCGGCACGCCATTCTGCGTTACTATCGATTCCGAGACGCTCGAAAACCAAACAGTCACGGTGAGAGTACGCGACTCGATGAAGCAGGAGAGAATCCCTGTGAGCCAGGTTCTTTCACATCTTCGAAGCAAGCTCTCGTAGAACAGAAACATTGTATCGAAGAGTTTTTTTCGTATATTTTCACGGCTCACGTTAGCTAACTTTTTGTTTCAGTCTGGAGGATTTTAATGCTGGGAAAAAAACTTAGGATGGGGGGAATTTCCCTGATCATTACGTTTCTTTTGTTTCTAATCGGATGTAACAAAGATGAAAACGTGATCATCTACAATAAAACGAAGTTGGCGGGTGTTCAGAATGTGCGAGCGTATTCAGCAACAGCCACTGCAGTCGGACTGCGCTGGGATCCGTCAGCGGACAGTTCAAAGCCGGATTTTTCGCACATACAACTGACGATCAAAGATGGCAACTCAATTTATGGAGGTTGGTTGTTTGGGAAAGGAGTGCGTGACACCTTAGTCAATGGACTCAACGAAGGAGTCGTGTACACATTTGAGTTCGTCTCAAAGGCGACAGCGAATTCTGAGAACTTTGAAGATGGCGCGCCGGTCGCGATCCGATGGGCAGCGGCGCAGCGACTCAACTTCGAAGTCACCGCCCCGCTGGATACAGTCATCAATCTCTTTGAGATCCGCTCGACAACCGGCGGCAGCGGACTGGAATTCTTCGAGCTGGCTCGCAGGGGACCGGTGGTTCATTCACCGCGGGATGCAAACGGGCAGGTGAAGATTGACGTGCTCTTGGATTCACTTGTCAATACTCCCAACTCAGTCATACTTGAGAGCGCGCATCGAAATCCGTATCTCGGAGGCAGCACCGTCGCGCGACGCACGCGGTTCTCGACGTTTGATACGCTTGCTTCGACGCTCAACGTTGCACGATCAGTTCCGCCCGATCCATCAACATACACACGCGAGTTCGTCATCATTGGTCCCGAACAATTGAACAGCGGGAAAATTTTCTACGCGGTAACCAACGACACGAACTATGTGAGAATCTTGGTGATGCGCGATCCCATTTCGGGCTCATTGCTGGCAGGCGCATCTCCGAATAGAAAAGTGTCGATGCGACTCTCATACCAACTGACTCCCAAGATCCTTTACGCGAAACCTGCCGGAGGAAACGAGCGGGCGCGCGGTGAAGAGTGATGTAAACTGATACGATAACTGAATGGAGGGTGAGCATGCGCTCACCCTTTTGCTTATGGAACTGAAACAGATATTCAAGAACGAACACCACGAACTACGCCCAGGCTGGCAGTTACTTCTCTTCATCCTCGCGTGGGCAATCGCGACAGCTGCTGCGGTCGCCCCGTTCATCCTCTTGAAACGTACGGACGTATTCTCGCTCTCAGCTGCCACACTTGTCGGTGCGCTGGCGGCAACATACGCCGTGACCAGGCTGATCAACCGGAAGCCAATTGGCGCGGTTGGTCTTACGATCAACTCTCACACGATGCGGCAGCTCGGGATTGGCTGCCTGGCTGGCTTCCTCATGATGACGGGAATTTTTGGATTCGAATACTTGCTCGGATACGTCACTGTGGTCGCTCCGGAGATTTCATACCCTCAAGCATTTCAAACTTTCGGGATCGCAATTGTTTTCTTTGTCGTCGGCGCGTTGTCGGAGGAAGTTCTTTTCCGCGGCTATCCTTTCCAAACTCTTGTGCGCGGTGTAGGATTTGTTCCGGCGGTGATCATTGGAGGAATTCTCTTTGGCGTAGCTCATCTGGGAAATCCCAATGCCAACGCATTTGCGGTGATCAACATTGTTCTCGTCTCCGTCCTGTTCTCGCTCGCATACTGGCGAACGCGAAGCCTGTGGCTTCCGTTTGGCATTCATTTCGCCTGGAACTTTGCACAGACGACGCTCTATGGGTTTCCAACGAGCGGCGTCCATTTCACTCATCATGAGTTGACTCGCCTTACGCAGTTTGGTCCCGAATGGCTGACCGGCGGCCCATTCGGGCCCGAAGCCGGAGCCTTCGCCACGTTGATGATTTTGCTCTGTGGGATGTACGTTTACTTTTCAGAAGCACTGCGACCGGCGCCGAATCAGGCAACACTCGAACGCGACGATGAGCACTTGACCGCGCAGATCTTCGAGAGGAAGGCTGCATGAGACGTTTGCAGCTTCTTCTCCTTCTCATGCTTGTTTCGTTCAGCGCCTCGGCGCAGTCGCCGGCCAAATCCGATGCCGAAGCAAGAATCAAGCGCGGCATTGATTTCGTGTACAATCTTGAATTTGAAAACGCAGACAAGGCCTTCAACGAAATCATTCAAGAGCAGCCGAACAATCCCGCCGGTCACTTCTTTCTCGCGATGGTGGATTGGTGGCGGATTCTGATCGACATCGATAACGAACAATACGACGATCGCTTCTATGATGCTCTCGATGATGTTGTCGAGATGTGCGACGACCTCCTCGATCAGAACCCGACCGACATCAATGCGCTGTTCTTCAAGGGCGGTTCCATCGGGTTCAAAGGGAGATTGAAAGCTCACCGCAGTTCATGGTTTGATGCAGCGAACGCCGGACGAAAAGCTCTGCCCATCGTGCAAGAGGCGTCGGAGCTTGATCCGAACAACTATGACATCTTGCTCGGATCGGGAATCTACAACTACTACGCTGAAGTCATTCCGAACGAATATCCCTTTGTCAAACCGCTTCTGCTCTTCGTTCCTCCGGGTGACAAGACGAAGGGCATTCAGCAAATCACAATGGCGGCTGAGAAAGGAAAGTACGCTGCGATTGAGTCGTCATACTTCTTGATGCAGATCTATTATCAGTTCGAGCGCGACTATCCGAAGGCGATGGAGCTTGCTGTGAAGCTCCATACGAGATTTCCCAACAACATGCTCTTCCACAAATACGTGGGACGATGTTTTGTCGTCACGAGTCAGTGGGAGAAGATGAAGGAAACCTGGCAGGAGATTTCGAATCGATGTCAGAAGAAGCAGCGCGGGTACGGCGCCGGCACGGAACGCGAAGCCGAATATTATCTCGGCGTGTACGACATGACGATGAGCATGTATGAACCAGCGCTTAAGCATTTCTATCGGTGCGACGAACTCAGTCGAGAAGTGGACAAAGACGGGCCTTCGGGGTTCATGGTGTTGAGTAATATGAAAGTCGGCAACATTCACGATCTGCAAGGGAAGCGCGATCTTGCGCTCGCGCAGTATCGGAAGGTGTTGGATATGAAAGATTACAAAGATTCACACAGGCAGGTCCAGCAGTTCATCGATTCGCCTTTCAGAAAGTAACGCGCATGTTTCTGACGATCGCTTTCTACGGTTTGATTGCAGCTCTCGCGGAGATTCTCGGCGGCGCATTGGTTGTACTGCGCAAACAGTGGCCGAGTTCGGTGCAGGAGTATCTGCTCGCGTTGAGCGCGGGATTCATTCTCGCACTCGTCTTCATCGAGCTGATTCCCGAGAGTCTGCGCACGATTGGCCTGCAAGCGCCGTTGTACATGCTCGCCGGCTATTCGGTCTTGCACTTCTTCGAGCACACAATCGTCAGGCATTTGCATTTCGGGGAAGAAACACACCATGAGGCCATGGTCTCCAAGATCGCCAGCATCTCGACGTTCGGCGGCTTGTTCATTCATGCGTTCTTCGATGGTTTCGCGATCTCAGCAGGAATGCAATTCGACTTTGCCCTCGGCGTGTTGATTTTTCTCGCCGTGCTGCTTCACAAAATTCCTGAAGGCCTCACGATTGCGTCGGTGATGCTCGCGGCTGAGCATCGACGGCAGACAGCGTTTCTCGCGTCTGCAGCGATTGGCGTCGCCACGATGTTGGGAGTAGTCAGCGTGTTCTTGCTCGCAGATGTGAGTTCACAGGTAATCGGCATTTCGTTCGCGTTCTCTGCAGGCATAGCAACATACGTCGGCGCGAGTGATCTGATTCCCGAGATCAATCACTCCAAGAACAGAATTATTCCGGTGATGGTGTTTGGCGGGATGGCGTTGTTCTACGCGAGCAAGGTGCTTATTGCTCCGCATGGTCACTGAACAGAAACGCAGAAGCCGCTCATGAGAGCGGCTTCTTGTCAATCATCTGTCAGAATGTTGAGCTGATCGTGATGCGATGCAGACTCCCGATCGAGCCGAGCGACGAAAGTCCGTAGTCGAGTTTGTAATCCTGGACGGTGATGCCGATCCCGCCCGAAAATCCTGCAAGCCCCGATGAAGTTCCCGTCTTCAATTCACTCCGCTGTTCGTTATTGAAGCCGACGCGTGCCTGCAATACTCTGCTCAGCGTGAACTCTCCTCCAATCGAGAATGCTTTGAATCGTTTTCCAAAATCCTGAGCGTCTTCATTCAGCTTATGGAAGTTCAGGTTCAGCAACAGGGGAAGCCCTTTGGGTACGACGGAGACTCCTACCACGAGATCGAGCGGGAGTTTTTCTTTTGTTGACATGTACGAACTGATCTGCGCGCCGAGATTGCGCAAACTCGCACCAAGTGTTATGCGGCTTTCGGGAACTGTGTACAGAATTCCAAGATCTGCAGCGAGTCCGGTCGACGCATGACCGGCGATGGATGAATAGATGAACTTCGCGTTGGCGCCCCAAAACAAATTTTCTTCGATCGCATTCGAGTATCCCAAACTCACCGCCAGATCGCTTGCGTTAAACTCCCCGATCACGTTCCCCAGATCGTCCGTTTCGTTGAAGGTGCCGTAGTTCATGTACTGCACACCCACGCCGAAGTAGCCAAGATCTTCGTACGGCTGCGAGTAGGTGACGTAACCGGAATTGATGTCAAGTAAGTGTTTGAAGAATCCGAGCGAGCCGCTTGGTTTCTCGAGTGTGCTGAGTCCTGCGGGATTGTAGAAGATGCTTGTCACGTCGTTCGTGATGGTCACGTAGCTTCCTGCCAGTGCGCCGGCGCGGGCGCTCATATCTGTTCTCAGAAAATCATAGACGGTGTTGTTTGCTGCAAACAGATTGCTCAAACCGAAAACAAGAGCGAGAGAGGTACTGAGCGAGCGGAACTTCATGTGAGTCTCCTTCACAAGTGAGATGAATGTCGTGCGGAATCCGACTGCACCGTCAATCTAGCAAATCCGCGAGGCATTAGCAATCTGTCTGCCTCGAAAGTTGTCGCGTCACTCATCTGAAT
>JACRFA010000100.1 GCA_016218065.1 Ignavibacteriota bacterium
AGTCTATTACTGCGATTCAAAGCCTTTCCCGCGTTGGGATACAATCCGGTGAAGATCATGAAGACTCCGGTGTACAGCCAAACGGACAGGAAGCTGCATGTTACGAGCGCCGAAGTGGAGAAGTCGATCGTCGAAAAGTCGGTGGAGTTTGTGGTGCTGTCGTCTCCTGAGCTGAACGGCTCGTATGATGACCTCGAGCGCATTTGCAGAAAGCATTACGTGCGGATGCGTGTTGTTTCGCCGGAGACCGACACACTCTTCGATCAGATTCGCATTCACGACATTGCGGGCCTGCCCCTCTTTTCTCCGATGCGGCAGCGAATCGACCTCGTCAAGCAAGTCGCGAAACGAGTCTTTGATGTTGTTGCCTCTTCGCTCTTGCTTCTGTTTTTCTCGCCAGTCTTTCTACTCGTTGCGATCGCAACGAAGCTTGAGTCGCACGGACCTGTGTTCTTCAAGCAGAAACGATCGCTGACAGATCGTGACGAGCCGTTCCTCTTCTACAAATTCCGCAGCATGCACCACGAAGCCGACGAAAAGAAAGAGTCGTTGTTCCCGCATAACGAGTCGTCAGGCCCGTTATTCAAAATGAAACGCGATCCTCGTCTCACACGTGTTGGCAAGTACATCCGCCGTTACAGCGTCGATGAGCTTCCGCAGTTGTTCAATGTGCTCAGGGGCGACATGAGCCTCGTCGGGCCGCGGCCGCTGCCCATCAGCGACTTCAAGCGCATTCAGCGGACCGATGATGTTGGCGGCTACTATCGCGGCAGATCAAAACTGAAACCCGGCATGACCGGACTGTGGCAAGTCTCAGGACGCAGCGACCTCGGCTTCCGCGAAATGGTGATGCTCGACTTGTACTACATCGAAAACCAATCGCTTCTCTTCGACATCGAGATTCTTGCGCAGACTGTTCCCGTTGTTCTCTTCGGCAAAGGCGCGTACTAACGTTCAGACTCTTCGCTCCCTCCCCTCAAACACTCTCACGCTCTCACCCTCTGCTTTTTGAGTCTCACTACGAATTTCCTTATAATGGATTTGCAAAATCCTTTCATCCTAAACACATGACCTAGGAGCTTCCCTTGAAACTCAGTGTAATTGGTACTGGCTACGTTGGCCTGGTTGTCGGAACGTGCTTTGCTGAGAGCGGTAACGATGTTATTTGTGTTGATATTGACGAACGCAAGCTCGCGTTGCTTCGCAAAGGGGAGAGCCCGATCTTTGAGCCGGGCCTCACCGACCTTTTGAAGAAGAACATTCACGAACGTCGTCTCTCATTCACCGCTGACTTGAAGTCGGCCATTGAAAAATCAGAAATCATCTTTCTTGCATTGCCAACACCGCAATCCGAAGACGGCTCCGCCGACCTTCAACATGTTCTCGCCGTCTCGAAGCAGATTGGGCAATACATGAACGGCTACAAGGTCGTCGTCAACAAGAGCACGGTGCCGGTAGGAACAGCAGACAAAGTGAAGGAGATCGTCTCGAAAGAAACGACGATCGAATTCGATGTCGTATCAAATCCGGAATTCCTCAAAGAAGGCGCGGCGGTGAATGACTTCATGAAGCCCGATCGCATCGTGGTGGGAAGCAGAAGCCCGAAGGCGCTCGCGATCATGCAGGACCTTTATGCACCGTTCATCAGAACCGGCAATCCGCTGATCGTGATGGATGAGCGAAGCTCCGAGCTGACCAAGTACGCTGCGAACTCATTTCTCGCGACGAAGGTTTCGTTCATGAATGAGATTGCTAACATCTGCGAAAGGGTAGGTGCTGATATTGATCTTGTACGGAAAGGCATGGGAACCGACCCGCGCGTCGGGACGCAATTCCTCTTCGCCGGCGTAGGCTATGGCGGCTCCTGCTTTCCCAAGGACGTAGCAGCACTGCTGAACAGTGCATCGCTCTGTAACTACAAATTTGAGATTCTGGATGCAGTCGAGAAAGTCAATGAGCGGCAGAAAGAAATCATCGTTGAGAAAATCCGGAAGCATTTTGGCAGCAAGCTGAACGGCTTGACGATCGCGCTCTGGGGACTCGCGTTCAAACCCAACACCGACGATATCCGCGAAGCGCCGGCGCTCCGCATTATCGAGGCTCTGCTGAAAGAAGGCGTCAAGCTTCGATTGCATGATCCGGTCGCGCTGGAAGAAACGCAGCGTCGTCTCGGAAATGTGGCGGAGTTCTTCGACAACAACTACGACGCGCTTGAAGGAAGCGATGCGCTCGTGATCGTTACCGAGTGGAACGAATTCCGTCGTCCCGATTTTGACAGAATGAAGAGCCTGATGAAGCAGCCGGTGATATTCGATGGACGCAATATCTACGATCCCGCTCGCATTCGCGACAAAGGCTTCACCTACTTCGGTATCGGACGAGTGTAGTTCTCAAATTCAGAGACCTTGATCAATGATCGAACAACAACATGCCGTTGTGACCGGAGGCGCCGGGTTTCTCGGATCGCATCTGTGCGACAAGTTGATCGCACAAGGATATCGTGTAACGGCGATCGACAATCTCGTCACCGGCGACACGCGGAATATCTCGCATCTTCTGGGCAATCAGAACTTCCGCTTCATCAAGCACGACGTTACGGAGTACATCTACATCGACGCGGCGGTTCACTTCATTCTGCATTTTGCATCGCCTGCAAGTCCTATCGATTACCTGAAGCTGCCGATTCAAACATTGAAGGTCGGCTCTCTTGGAACGCACAAAGCGCTTGGTCTTGCGAAGGCAAAGAAGGCGCGGTTTCTTTTGGCCTCGACATCCGAGGTGTACGGCGATCCGCTTGTTCATCCGCAGCCGGAGTCGTATTGGGGTAATGTAAATCCGGTGGGGAGCAGGGGAGTGTACGATGAGGCGAAACGATTTGCTGAAGCGATGACGATGGCCTACAACCGGTATCACGGCGTCGATACGCGCATTGTTCGCATCTTTAATACGTACGGACCTCGCATGCGCATCGAAGATGGGCGTGCGATTCCCGCGTTCGTTTCGCAGGCGCTTCGTGGCGAAGAGGTGACTGTGTTCGGCAACGGTTCGCAGACGCGGAGCGTATGTTACGTCGATGACCTGATCGACGGCATCTATCGTTTGCTGCTTTCCGACGAAGTGATGCCCGTGAACATCGGAAACCAGAGCGAGATTTCGATGTTGCAGCTTGCGAAGGAAGTAATCGATCTGACGAAGAGCGCGAGCAAGATCGGGTTTCGTGATCTGCCGGAAGACGATCCGAAAATCCGCCAGCCGGATACGACCCGCGCACGGACGATTCTAAAGTGGGAAGCGAAAGTTGATCGACGCGAAGGACTGTTGAAGACCATCGAGTATTTCCGTTCACGGATGCAGTAGCCGATTTGTGCGAACGTCTTCTTTTCATATCGGAATGTTTCTTCTGCTTCACCTCGTTGTCACGTCCGGATTCTCCCTCACAGATTCGACGTCAACCAAATCTGAGATGCCGGCGCTCGCTGCGGATACAACCAACATTCGTCCTGTGCGCTTCGCGATTGTTGCGGGAACTGTCTCTAGCGCCATCGCGGCAGTGCACATCTATCAAGCGAATGGATGGTGGAAAGACAACCGCACGCCGTTTCATTTTCAAGAAGACCTGAAATATGGACGCAGTGTTGACAAGTACGGCCATTTCTTCGGAACAAGTGTCGGAGCTTTTCTTCTCCGAAAATCTCTGGGGTGGTCTGGACTCTCGGAGGAAGCGGCCTTGTACTGGGGAGCAGGCGGCGCCCTGGCGTATCAGACGTACATCGAGGTCGAAGACGGATTTCATCAATGGGGCTTTGATCGGGTGGACTTTGCCAGCAACGTCGCGGGTGCGGCGTGGCCCATAGCGCAATACCATTCACCCTTTCTGCGCAATTTTGATTTCAAGTACAGCTATCTTCCATCGCCCGCACTCAATTCGGGCGCGGGCGCGGGATTCCAAGGCCAACAGCATACCGTGTTTGACGACTACGGTGGACAGACTCTCTGGTTGAGCTTGAAGGTGAAGAACCTGCTGCCTCGGAATGCAGACGGCTGGTGGCCCGATTTTCTCTGCCTGTCGGTCGGATATGCTGTGCGTGATGTGTTCACGCCTGAACCGCGGAGCGCCGTGCTGCTCGCGTTCGACCTTGACATGACGAAAGTAATTCCCGACGATACACCGTTCTTGAAACTCCTTGGCGAGGCGTTGAACTTCATCAAGTTTCCCATGCCGACCGTCCAGCTTACGCCAAAGACGATCTGGTATGGTTTCTACTTCTAACAATATTCTGGGTGGATTGTGAATTTTCTGCGACGTTGTGGCTCGACATTTTTGATTCTGCTTTTGATCTGCGGCTCGGCGTTCTCACAGGCGGAAAACCTCAACGCAACGCATCCTGTGTACACGTTTCTGAAACGGATGGAGGTGAAGGGAGTGATCGAGCGCTACCACGATGCTATCCTTCCGCTTTCCCGAAACGAAATCGCAAAGTTCCTTCTCGCTATACAAGCAGCAAAAGATCGGCTGACAACAGCCGAGCAGGAGATTCTGGCAGAATACATTTCCGAATTCCAATTTGACATTGCCGGCTCGATGGATGGTTTTCTTTCTGTTGTTGGTGGGAATGAACCCAGTTTCGGCCGGGCGCTCACGGAGGAACTGAGCGACCGCGAGAAATTTCTCTATGCGCTGCACGATTCAAGCGTCGTGATGTTTGTGAATGGCCTACTCACGCTGGACGCAAGGGCGATCTCCGGCGACGTACTTGGTGACCAGAAAACCTTCTTCACACAATTCGGCGGACGCATACGCGGCACACTGTTCGGCAAACTCGGCTATTATCTGGAAGGAACCAACGCGCAATTCTGGGGAAGCAGGGAGCTTCTCTTCCGCGATCCCATCATCTCGCAGGCGCATACGATCCGCGCAAGCGACATCAAGAACTTTGATTTCAGTGAGGGCTACGTTCGATACGATGCAGGCATCGTCTCGGCGCAGTTGGGCCGCGAGCGAGTGTTGTGGGGAACCGGCTATGACCAGAAGATGATCGCATCGGAAAACGTCCGGCAGTTCGATTTCATCCGGGCGGATGTGCAGTACAAAGCATTGAAGTACACGTTTCTTCACGGCGCGCTGCTCGGCAAGCGAGATCAAATAACATTCACGACGTCATTAGATACGAGCGCGAGGTTCACAGAACCAGTCGCGGCCGATAAGTTCTTCGCGGCTCATCGTATTGAATTCTCATTTCCCAACGTGTTCGATATCGGCTTCCAGGAGATGGCGATTTACAGCAATCGCTCAATCGATCTCGCGTATCTCAATCCGTTTATCGTGCTCGAGTCTGCACAACGCTCACGCGAGGAACGGGACAACGTCTTCTGGGCATTCGACGTGCAGACGCATTTTGTGCGTGGATTGGAATTGACGGCAACCATCGTCTTCGACGATCTGCATTTTGATGAATTCTTCGAACCGCGATGGTACAATCGCTACGCGTATCAGGGCGGCATAATGCTGACCGATCCGCTATTCGTTCCGAATGCGACGCTCATGGTAGAGTACACGCGAGTCAAGCCCTTCGTCTATGCGCATGACCGATCTCGCGAAAACACATACACGAGCCTGAACGCGCTGCTCGGTCCGAGAATCGGGCCGAACGCCGACTCTTGGTTCTTCAGAGCGGATTATTTTCCGCTACGGAACTTGAGTCTTTCGCTGCGTGTTACTCTCACGCGACATGGAGAGAACTACACGGTCCGAACGACGCAGGGAAGAGATTCTCTGGTCAATGTTGGTGGGGATGTGTTCCTCGGTCATCGCGCCGGAGACCCTCGGGACGCCAACTTCCTTGAGGGCATGCTGTTCAAATCTCGATCTATCCAGTTTCTTGTTACGTACGAAGTCGTGAATCAAATCTGGCTCGATGGCTGGCTCCTTCTCGAACGAGAAGAGAACGTTACGTTTGCTACCGCCAACAAGAACACAACATTCGGTGGCCGGCTTAGAATGGAACTATGATAGTTCAGTCAACTATTAGCTAACCTAGACATCAATTCTCAGCAAAAGGGTGGCCTATGGCAGAGCTTCACGTTGGAGACAAAGCGCCTGAGTTCAAACTTCCCGACGGAGATGGCAAGCTGATTTCGCTCTCAGATTTCAAAGGGAAGAAAGTTGTTCTGTATTTCTATCCCAAAGATGACACAAGTGGATGTACGAAGGAGGCCTGTTCGTTCCAGGAGAATCTTACACGACTCAAAAGAAAAGGTGCTGTGCTTTTGGGCGTGAGTGCGGATAGTCAGGCGTCGCATCAGAAATTCGCGTCGAAGTATGAGCTTTCGTTCCCGCTGATCAGCGACGAGAAGAAAGAGCTGATCAACAAGTATGGCGTCTGGAAGGAGAAGAGCATGTACGGACGGAAGTACATGGGAATCGAGCGCACGACGTTCATCATTGGCGAGGAGGGAAGAATCACACACATCTTCCCGAAAGTAAAAGTTGATGGACATACGGAAGAAGTGTTGGCGGCGATTTCACAATGAGTGTTCCTTCGTGATCTTCGTGGTTTAGTTGCTTTGTTGGCCGATTCCATCGACATTTGAGGAAAAGAGGAGAGAACAATGGTGTACATTACGCGCAAAGAACATTTCAGCTCTTCGCATCGGCTGTATAATCCTGCCTGGTCCGATGAACGAAATTGGGAGACGTATGGCAAGTGCAACAATCCCAATGGGCACGGACATAACTACGACATCGAGGTCACTGTTGCCGGCGACCCGCCTGCGGAAACGGGAATGGTGATGGACCTGAAGAAACTTTCCGATCTGATCAACATGCATATCATCGATCGTGTCGATCACAAGCACTTGAACCTCGACGTCGATTTTCTTCGGGGAGTCATTCCGACAGCCGAGAACATGGCGATCGCGTTCTGGAAAATTCTTGAAAAAGAAATTCACGGGGGAAAGCTCTACTCAATCAAGCTGAACGAATCAAACAACAACTTCGTCGAGTATCGCGGCGAATAAGGGAGCAGATCATGTCGCATCAAGCAAAGCTGGAAGGACTAGTTACCGACATTCTCAAGCAGGTCGGTGAAGATCCGACTCGTGAAGGTTTGATCAAGACACCGCATCGCGTTGCGAAGGCGTATGATTTTCTGCTGAGCGGATACAAGAAGGATATCGCCTCAGTACTGAACGGGGCCATCTTCGAAGAGAAGTACAGCGAGATGGTAATCGTGAAGGACATCGACTTCTTCAGCATGTGCGAACATCACATGCTGCCGTTCTACGGCAAAGCGCATATCGCGTACATCCCGAAGGGCAAGATTGTCGGACTGAGCAAAGTGCCGCGCATCGTCGAAGTGTTTGCGCGCAGACTGCAGGTGCAGGAGCGCTTGACGCAGCAAATTGCCGACACGTTGTACGAATATCTCCAGCCCGAAGGAGTCGGCGTCATCATCGTGGCGCATCACATGTGCATGATGATGCGGGGAGTCGAGAAGCAAAGCTCGCTCGCAACCACGAGTGCGATGCTTGGCGTATTTCGCGACGATGTGAAGACACGGCAAGAATTCCTGTATCTCACGGAAAAGAAGCTTATCTAACCATGAACAAGCTTGATGGGATGACCGCAATCGTGACCGGCGCGGGGCGGGGCATCGGAAAAGCAATTGCCAGCGCTCTCGCTTCAGAAGGTGCGCACACTGTCGTGGCTTCACGCACAGAACGCGAGCTTGAAGCGCTTGTCTCCGACCTTCGCAGCAAAGGACTTTCAGCTGAAGCGATGACGTCGGACATCACCGATGACGGACAGGCCAAGCGGCTTGTCGAGTTCGCGTCGAAGCACTCAGGACGAATCGATATTCTTGTGAACAACGCGGGCATGGGCGTGCTCAAGCCGTTTTCGCAACTGGAAGTGAGCGAGTTCGACAAGATGTGGCGGTTGAACATGAGAGCAGCCTTCGTCATGACAAAGCTCGCGCTGCCGTTCATGATCGAGCAGAACTCCGGAGCAATCGTGAACATTGCATCGCTGGCGGGGAAGAACAGCTTTGTGAACGGCACAGGCTACGCGGCAACCAAGTGGGCGCTTCGCGGATGGGCGAGTTCGTTGATGCTTGAGGTTCGCGAATACAACATCCGTGTGGTCACGATTTTTCCCGGCTCGGTCGATACAACATTCTCACCAACAATCAAACGCGGCGACAAGATCACGCAGCCCCAGGATGTTGCCGATGCCGTCCTCTTTGCGGTCACTGCTCCCGCACGTTCGATGTTCAGCGAGATTGATGTTCGTCCCACCAACCCGAAATAGAAAAGGCGGCACACAGGCCGCCTCAGCTTCTCTTCCAAACGCCAGTCGTCTAGTCTTCGTCAGGATTTCCCATGCCGGGATCCATACCCATGCCCATCCGCATTCCGCGCATCCGTTGATGCCACGCTTGACCAAGCCGAAGAGCATGATTCTTCCAGATCTTCTGCTGTTCAGGAGTGAGCAGAGCGTTTACGTCGAACCAGTGATTCAGCATCGCGAGCTTCATTTGTTCCTGAATGTCCGAGATGGCCTTCACATTCTTTTCGATTGCTGCGCGATCAACTTTGTCAGCGAGGAACTGTTCTTTTGTGTCGAGGTAGAGGTTTTGCACTTTGGCGCGCAGGTCAGTTTGCTTCTTCTGAAGATTGATCTGCAACTTCTGCACTTGAGTTTCCTGTGCATCGGTGAGATTTAGGTCCTTCATGATGGCCGCATGAGGAGGTACTTTGTGCTGGCGAGCCCGTCCGCCCGGCTGGGCCATTGCAGTGAAAGTAATCGCCATCGTGAGCATGAGAGCGACGAGTGTGCGTTTCATAGTGTTCTCCGTTTTTGTTTGTTGGTGAATTGATTACTGCGTTCTGAACATTAGAACCGACTCTCCCACCGAAGGTTTAATTCTGCGATTGACTTTCGAACAGATAATGGCTAAGTTTGTTCGTGTTTGTAATGGAGCTCGTGACTTGCAGCGTTATCTTCTTTCCGTCGTCATTCTAACCATCATCATACTCTCCGGATGCAGCGTCGGCGATTTTCTTGGGGCGTATTTTAATACCTACTACAATGCTCAGCGTCAGTACAATGAGGCGGAAGCCGAGGTGCTGAACGCGCCAGCGCAGCCGGGCGCTCGCACCGAAAAGGAGTTCCTCGCGCCGTTCGATGCCTCGTCGCAGTCGAAAACAAAATTCACCGCCGTTATCGAGAAGTGTTCGAAACTCCTGCAGTACCATCCCGAATCGAAGCTCGTGGACGATGCGCTCTTCATGATCGGCAAGTCGTACTATTATCAGAATGAGCATCAATCGGCCGAGCGCAAGTTCAACGAACTGATCAGCACTCATCCGGAGAGCGATTTGCTGTTCGAAGCCCGCCTGCTGCTTGCCGAGACTCAATACCGGAGCAACAACAAAGATCTCTCCGCCAGATCCGCGCAGGCATTGATCGACGATGCGCGGGCCGCTGACGAAGAAGGGATCGTTGCCAGAGCCGCGAATCTTCTCGCTCACATCGAAGTTGAGCGGAAGGACATGACTGATGCTATCGAGCATTACAAGATCACGGCGGAGCTTGCAGAAACTTCTGTTGAGCGCGCTACGGCATATCGGTCGCTCGCTGCATTGTATGACCAACAGAAGGAGTACGCAAAGGCCGTCGATGCGTTTGCTCAAGCGGAAGACGTCAGTACCGACTATGTGGCCATATACAAAGCCGAGCTTGGCGAGGCGAAGTCGCTCTCGAAACTCGGCAAACACGAAAAGAGTTTATCGCTGCTCGAATCATTGATCAGTAATGAAAACTACCGCGAGTTCTACGGCGAGGTCGATCTCGAGATCGGAAATGTTTACCGTGACATGGGAGATTTTGCCAGTGCGGAAGTGCAATATCGCTACGTTGACACTGCGTATGCGCGAACGGAAGCTGCCGCCAACTCCTACTTTCAGCTTGGTCTCCTGTACGAAAACGAACTGTACATGTACGACTCGGCCAAAGTCGCCTATGACAAGGGGAAGAGCGAGTTCACGCAGGCAACGATCACTCCGACTCTCGTCAAGAAGAGCGATAACATGACGAAGTACTTCGGTTTCAAGTCAGATCTCGCGAAGTACGATAGTATTCGGCTTTTCATTCTTTACCCGCCCGATACGCTCGCAGCGAGTAAAGCGGATTCGTCCGAGGTTGATTCGACCATAAGTCTTGTGCAGACCGACTCGCTGCAACGTGATTCGACCACACTTCTCGTTCAAACTGATTCGCTCAAGCATGATTCGACGGAACTTCTCGTTCAAACTGATTCGCTGAAGCATGATTCGACGAAACTCCTCGTACAGACTGATTCGCTAAAGCATGATTCGACGACTGCGCACGGCAAGACTGATAGCGCTTTGGTTCGCACACCGGTCATTCCACCGCCGCCAATAGACACCGTGCGGGCACGACTCGCCTTCAACAAATCTGAATTGGCGTCTCTCTTCTATTCCGGTTTCGACCTCGTTGATTCTGCGAAGTACTGGTATGAGCGATTGCTGAACGATCACCCGTCGAGCATGTATGCGCCGCGAGCACTTTACACGCTTGCTGAAATCCTCGGGCAAGACTCCACGCTGAATCGCGGACGCGTCGATTCGCTCCGGCGAGAGATCGTGGACAAGTTCCCCGAATCAGAGTTTGCGAATGAGGCGCGACGCCTTCTCGGTTTGCCTGCATTGGAGAAGCGAACCGATCCGCAGATTGCCGCGTACGACAGCGCCGATCAGTTGCTAAAGAACGGCGAAGTTTCAGGCGCTCTTGATGTGTTCAGACAAATTTCTCGCGCCGACAGTACCTCGGACGTTGCGGCAAAAGCGCAATACGCCATCGGGTGGATTTACGAGAATGTTCATTCGAAGAAGGACAGCAGCATCGTGAACTACGAACGTCTCGTGGGCAAATTCCCGAACTCTCAGTACGCAGCTCTCGTCAGACCGAGACTCGCAGAGGTTGAGGCACAGCGCCAAAGCAAGTTGCAGGAAGAAAAACTCAAGCAGGAACAACTTCGCCAACAACATACGGACTCGACCGCCACGCCGAACGACGTGATCAAATCCGATCAAGGCATGCAACCGACTCCAACACCTCCACCTCCGGTCAAGGATACGATTGCTGTGCCGCCTCCTCAAGACGTAAAGAAAGACGACGAAGAAATCCCGACGCCTTAGATGGTACAGATCGACTCCGCGCCCGTTCTGGGCATCAAGCCAGTTGCCGAAAACACATTCGTCCTTTCATTTCGCTCGCCTCAACTCAGCAATCAAATTCAACCCGGGCAGTTTCTCAATATCAAAGTCGCGAGCGGCACAGACCCGTTGCTGCGCAGACCGTTCAGCGTGTACTACACGCATGATGATATCGTTGAGATCATCTTCAATGTGATTGGAAAAGGATCGGCGGCGCTCTGTCGTAAACATGCAGGGGATCAACTCAATGTTCTCGGTCCTCTCGGCGTCCCTTTCTCCACGTCAAAGGACGATTTCGATCTTGCACTCCTCGTCGGCGGTGGGTTGGGCGTTGCTCCGCTTCCGCTGACAACGCTCGCACTCCGGCGCTTGGGAAAGACAATCCGAACATATCTTGGTGCACGTTCCGCTTCGTACATGGTGGAGTCACATCTCGAGAATCTGAGCATCGCAACCGACGATGGCAGCCAGGGATTCCACGGAACTGTTGTGGACTTGCTCCGCGCAGAATATGATACATTCAAGCGCAAGAGAATTCGTATCTTTGCCTGCGGGCCTACTCTGATGCTTCGTGCTGTTGCCAAGTTCGCGATGGAGACCAACATTCCGTGCGAAGTCTCGCTTGAAGGGCCTATGGCATGCGGCTTTGGCATTTGTCAGGGCTGTCCAGTAGAGTTGGTTGATGAGAACAGGAAGTACGCGCTCATGTGCAAGGACGGTCCCACATTTGACGTCAGAAGGATAAAGTTTTGATGGTGAAAACTTCCGTCACGATCGGCAATCTCACACTGAAGAATCGGGTGCTTGTCGCTTCGGGAACGTACGGCTACGGCGAAGATTGCCTGGAACTTGCAGACGCCAATCTGCTTGGAGGCATCGTTACGAAATCTCTTTCGATGAAGCCGCGCGATGGCAATCCGCCGCCGCGCATCGTGGAGACGACCGGCGGAATGCTGAACTCCATCGGGCTGGCGAACATTGGCGTACGTCGGTTCATCGATGAGAAGCTCCCAATTCTGAGAACGCTCTCGACGGCAATCATAGCGAACATCGCAGCAAGCTCTTTCGACGAGTACTGCAATGTTGTGGATGAACTTGAACGGGAAGAGGGGATTCACGGATATGAGATCAACGTTTCCTGTCCAAACGTGAAAGAGGGCGGATTGAGTTTTGGAACG
>JACRFA010000103.1 GCA_016218065.1 Ignavibacteriota bacterium
GGGGAGAGGCCTCGATGTTGTCGATAGCGTTGCTTCAATCGCGCAAAATATCCTTCGAGAGGATTCGTCGAGCGTTGAATGTTTGGATCGTCGAGGTAGTGAAACATATTGGGCAGTGCAGCGAGCAACATGCTGCGAGCACGCTTGAGATCGCTAAAGACCCAACCCGTTTCGCGGGACTCTCCGATTCGGTCTCCAAAGCGTTCTTCCCAAGTGCGCACATCAGCGAGGAAGGCATCGCGCTCATCAAGCGTGTGGATTGCCATCACACGAAGGAAGAGCAAGCGCAAATGCTTCGCGTCAGTGCGCTTCGGAAATCGGCGACACCAACTCAGCCCTTGACGCTGCACATGCACAAGGCATCGTTGAATGATAATCGACGGCCAATGACGGCGCAGAGCTCGAATCAGATGTGGATTTCCGTCAACTGTGGCGGTTTTTGGGGTAATGCCTCGTTGTCGAAGATTGGCACAGATGCGTTGCATCTCGGCGGGTCCCTCAGATATCGTCGGCTCCCCATGCACGATACAAAATCGTTCAGCATTCATGACGGCAAAAACTCCTCTGTGGCGATCGAAAAATGTGCCGTCGAAGATCAAGTACAACGCCGAGGAGGCTATCGGCGTAAGCTGGGTTGGTCGATGTAACCAATATCGAATAACGCGTCGGAGTGTCGAAGCACTGTGGCCACTTTGCTGCGCCAACTGACGAACGGTGTATCCTTCGATAATCCAGCGTTCGAACCAGACGCGCAGTTGCCGATACTTCATCTGCCGATTGGTCCATCCGAAGGAACGACCGCAGCAACTGCAGAGCCATCGTTGTTTGCCGTGGCGACTTGTCCCGTTGCGTCGCACCAACGATGAGCGACAGTGTGGACAATGCTTTTTTTGTCATCATACTATTCATCCTTGAACGTTGTCAAGGATAATATCGCTAATGGTTTTTGCATCATACACTTGTAGCCAAATCAGCAATACCTTTTGACTATTATTCCCATTCCGAGTATGCCCCGCGCCTCCCTTTCAGAGAGTTTCCCTTGGTAGTAGAGGTTCGCGATGAGCATCTCTTTGAGATACGTGTCTGTTACGCCAGCCAGCGCCTTCACGTCGGGAAGTTCAATTGTCAGTTCCATGACCACCTCTTTTTCTTTGTCTGCAAAGTACAAAAAGAGCCCTGAAGAGGCAAAGAGGTTGGAGCATCCGCATGATTCATCACACTCCCCACCAATAACTCACCTTCAGCAGCAAAGCGTCGTCGTGCGGTAACTTGAACGCATCGCGAAACCGCGGACCGAAATCAATTGTGTAGTCGTCGATGAAATCATCGCGCGATTGCGTCCAGACAAGATAGAGCGTGCTGCCCGGAAGATACTCCCAGCGCAGAAGTACGTTTGACTGAAAGCTGATCGTGTTGAAGTCGTAGTCCTGGCTTGGATAGGGAATCAACTGCCCGGTTGCAGCAAGCGAACGATAGTTCTTGTACTGTCCGCGGGGCAAGAGCATTTGCGTGTAGAACTGAAGCGAGAGTGTACGTGTAAATGTAAAAATGCCCCGCATCGCAAATTCAATGTCGGCGAGATCGCGGTCGGCAATCAGGCTTCGTCCCAGCGTGTCTGCCGCAATTCGCCGCGTGGCAAAATCAAACACGCCTGTCTCCTCGTTCGTCGTCTTCTCGAGATAGAACAACGGCGTCAGCTCGATCCACGACGTCGGGCGTACAGTCACACCGACCAGCGTTCCGATGCTCGACTTTCTCTTTTCATCGAATTTGAAATCAGTTGTGAGCGAGATGTTCACCGGCTTCCGCTCGTCCGTGATGAGACTTGCTTGCAGCCCGTAACTCACCGGGCGCAAATAGAGTCCGTTGATGCCGCGCTGCGCGTCATCGTACGCACGATCGTTCAGAACGAAGCGCAGTGTTGAACGCCAGAAGTTTGTCCAATCCGCGCTGAAGGTTGCGTCGATCTGCGCGTGCGTCCGCGCGTCATCCCAATTCCACCGCGTCTCGGGTACAACGGAAAGCGAGTAGCGGCGGAGCCAGCCGCTTGCTTTGTTCTCGCGATACAGCAGCTGCACGTAGCCGCCGTGATATCGCGGCTGCGCAAAGTAACCGAGGTCGTTCGGGTTGAAGTTGGCGGAGAAGAAGTTGTACGAGAGCGTGTAGTACCAATGCTCGGCGGCAATCCGTGAGAACAACAGCCGCCCGGCGGAGCCGTCCGGATTTCTGCGCGAGCTTGAAGAATGCACGCCCGCCAGATAGCCGTCGAGCGTATACGCGCCGTCCTCGAAACGCAGATTCCAGTCGATGCCGCCGCTGAACGCAGGGAATGTTGCGTTGCGCGCTGCAACGGTGGCGATGCCTCCAAGCCGCGAGCTGCCGAATTGCTGCTTCACGCGCAGAATGTTGTACGTGCCACGCGGCTCCGTGCGAATCGTTGACTTCACGCCCGCGTGGTCGCGCACAACAGCATTCTCCTCATCAGTCGCCGACGCAAGAAGCCCGAGGGAGAATCCCGATTCCGTTTGTCCCGTCATCTTCAGTGCGCCGAGAATTGTTGTTGCCCGCGGATTCTCTTCAACCGTCACATCCGGCAGACTCGCGACATAGCTGCTGTACAACGGAATCTGTCCGATGCGCCGCGAGTAGAAAAGATTCAGCGGCGTGTTGTCCACGGCGTTCCCGAACTCGAACATCTGCGATCCCTCAACAAAGAACGGACGCTTCTCCGGATACAGCGTTTCGAACACGGTGAGATTCAAAATCGACTGATCAACTTCCACCTGACCAAAGTCGGGATTGATCGCCGCGTCGAGCGTGAAGTTTCGGCTGATGCCGTATTTGAAATCGAGTCCGGCGTTCTCGCTCAGATCAGATTTGCGCGGCCGATACGAAGTCTCCGTCGCAAACTCGGCAGTTGCCGAGACGTACGGGACGATACTCAGATGCAATGGCGGCGCAATGCGTTCGATGCCATCCACGTGTCCCCACTTATCAATAAGTAGACGTTCCGAGCTTGGTACCAGCACCCATTCATCCGTCTCGCGCTTACGGCTGATGTAGCGCCGGAAGTTGATGCCCCATTCATACTGCTGTCCGCGAAGCGACGAGTCGGTTCGCTGCTGACTGTTCTGCGGCGAGAAGCGGATGGCGTTATACGGAATAACAAACTCCGCCGACCAGCCTTCGCTATGGCGCGCCGTGTTCACCTGCCACACTGCATCGTAGCTCAAGTCGTAGATCGTTCCATCTTGCGCAAGAAAGCCGTCGCTCTGCACGCCCGCAACGCTCGTCGAAAACACAAACGCCGTCTGGTGATCGTGGTACGAATCGATCTGCACCGTGAAGCGATCAGCCTCCGCGGTTCTATCGCGACGCGTGAGTTGCGAGACGATGCCGCGCGGATCGCTGTCGTAACAGATCACGCCGACGTACAGCGCGTTGTCGTCGAAGAGAATGCGCACAGACGTGTGCTCGGTCGGCGCTGCGCCTTCGTCGGGATAATACTGTGTGAAGTCCGAGACCGGCGTCGCGGCCTGCCAGCGCCAGTCGTGAAGCAAGCCATCCTGCGCGAGTTGCCCGTCGCACCGAACAGCGCGGATCACCTTCGATGAATTTCCGGCAACGAGAGTAGAAGCGCAGATGAAAGTCGCAAGAAGAAATCCCCCGGCGTGTCGCATGTAGAATTGGACGTGAAGTGATGAGCAAGAATTAGCGCCTCGTAAAGATAGGCTTAGCCTCGCAGAAAATCAATGGCGTCATCAAGCCCTGAGTGGAGGTTGATCGTTGAACATTGACCGTTGAACGTTGACCGTTTTGATGGGGCTTCCGACTGGCCTGCCTGCCGGTAGGCAGGTGTTTCTCGTCAACGCTACACATAAACGCCTGCCGGCAGGCAGGCGGTCCCCCTGTGCCCGGCAGAGTTTAGGTTCGTTGACAATTGATCGTTGCTTCTATCCGCGGGATTCTTGAAAGTGGGATTCTCGAAAGCGGTCTCCCGAGAAATCAACGAGTTGGAGGCTGAGCATGACGTTCTTTGAGCCAGCGCTCAAGCGATTGTTGGCTCTCTGCGGAGCGGCGTCCTAGAATAATCCCTGAGACACTTAAGTCTTCGTCCAATTGAGGCCAGTGGATAAGCGTACCTTCACCAATGATCTCAAAGTTGTTTCGCTCTTCAGGTGTGCCGTGCCACAGCCGCGGATACCACGACAATGGCGTGATGACTGTGCGGCCATCATGCAAATCAACAGTGAGTGAATCGTCACTAACGCTTACGCGGCGTGCGCGCGCTTCCTCTACTTCAATGACCAAAGAATTCATGCCATCGCTCCAATAGATACTCGCGGTTTTCGCTGACCATTTCTGCTATGCGATTCAATTCCGTCCGATTGAACCCTCCGGCTCGCTGGAGCACAAGAGTGTCTAACCAAAACTTTGCGACCATATTCTCACGTCTCACATGAACGTGCGGCGGCTCCGGATAATCGAGCGCCACAAAGAAGAAGCGATATGGCCCGATTCTGAGTACTGTCGGCATGGACAAAGATACAAGGTTGCCGATTCATTTGAAAGACCTCTCGCCAAGACTGAAGAACCTCGGGGCATTGACCATTGATCGTTGATCGTTGACCGTTCATAATTGACAGTTCACCATTGTTCACCATTAAGCATTGATGTCTAGGTTTTGCCGTTGAAGTGCTTCTGGCTTCTCGTCGCTTCTGAGAAAATCTGTGCAATCTGTGGTTCACCAACAATCCGCTGCGTATATTACCTGCGACTGGCACGACTCAGGATCGTCATTCTGAGTTCAATGACCACGCCGACTCTTCGACTCCGTCCCGACAAACAACGTCGGGACTGCGCTCAGAGTGACGATGCGTCGTTTGTTCGAGCCTGTGTCATTAGCAACGAGTCCCGACTGCATTTCAAATCCCGATTTTCGGGATACCGTAAAGTGGCGTCGGGACGAAGTGGAGAATCCAGATCAGAACATGACAGGGTTTTTGGTCGACGACTGGACTCGTCGAGATTCTTCGGCTCTGGAAAACGAGCCTCAGAGTTTCAATACAACAATACAACCGACACGCGCACATCCTCCCATCTCCACATGAAACGCTACTTCAACTTCGACCTGCATCAGACGAGTTATCGTCAAGAACTTCTCGCCGGCGCGACAACGTTCGTCACGATGGCGTACATCATCATTGTCAACCCAGCAATTCTTGCAGCCGCCGGAATTCCGCGCGAAGCGACCGTCACGGCAACAATACTCGCGGCCGCGTTCGGCACACTGATGATGGGCGTGTATGCGAAGCGCCCATTTGCCGTCGCGCCGCTGATGGGCGAGAACGCGTTCATCGCGTTCACCGTCGTGACAGTGCTTGGCTATTCCTGGCAGAGCGCGTTGGCTGCCGTCTTCATCAGCGGCGTGCTGTTCATCGTGCTCACGCTTGTTCGCTTGCGGACGTATCTTGCCCAGGCGATTCCCATGTCGTTGAAGCACAGTTTCGCCGTCGGCATCGGGTTGTTTCTCGCATTTATCGGACTGAACGAAACGGGCATAGTGACGCTCGGCGTCGCGGGCGCGCCGGTGAGAATGGGAGACATTCGCAGCGCGTCGGTATTACTTGCCGTGCTCGCGTTTTTGCTGACCACGTGGTTCATCATCAAGCGCGTGAGAGCGGCGATTATTCTCGGCATACTCATCGTCACGGCATTGTCGTTTGCGCTCGACATCACTCCGCTGCCCGAGACGCTCGTCAGTATGCCTGCGAGTCTCGCGCCCATCGCGCTGCAGCTCGATTTCAACGGCCTACTTCGGTGGGGAATGTTTCCGGTGATCTTCACGGTGTTCATGATGGTGTTTGTGGATACGCTTGCCACGCTCTTCGGATTGTCGTCGCGGGCAAACCTGCTCGACGCGAACGGCAATCTTCCCGGAATCGAAAAGCCGATGCTCACCGACGCTGCGGCGACATCGGTGGCCGCGCTGCTCGGGACAACCACAACAGGCGCGTACATCGAATCAGCCGCGGGCATCGAGGCAGGCGGAAGAACAGGCTTCACGTCGGTTGTTGTTGCCGCGCTCTTCGTGCTCGCGCTTTTCTTCGGGCCGTTGCTCGTCGCCATACCCGCGCACGCCTACGCGCCGTCGCTCATCATCGTCGGACTGCTGATGCTCGAGCCAATCAAGCGCATTCCGTTCGACGACTACACGGAGTTGGTGCCGGCGTTTGTCACGATCGTGCTGATGGTGTTCACATTCAACATTGGAATTGGGATGACGGCGGGATTTGTCGTGTACCCTCTTCTGAAACTGCTCACGGGAAGGCGCCGCGAGGTGAGCGGTGGGATGTGGATTCTTGCGGGATTGTCGCTGCTGTTCTTTGTGCTCGCACCACATTAGGAGCTGCACAAAACAAGAGCGCCCTCATAGAGAGGGCACTCTGTATGGTTCATCCTTTCACTTCACCCTGAGGAACTCGATGCGTCGGTTGCGTTGTCTGCCATCGGCAGAAAGATTCGAGTCGATGGGATAATCCTGGCCGAAGCCAGTTGAAGTGACGCGCGATGATTCGATGCCGCGGTTCACCAACCACTGGCGCACTGCCTCGGCGCGGCGCTGCGAGAGTCTGTCATTCGTCGAGCGCGATCCTGTGTTGTCCGTGTGGCCGCGAATTTCCACCGTCATTGCAGGATGGTTCTGCAGCGTGTTGAGAGCAAGACGGAGAATGTCTTCCGAGACGGATGAGATCACGGCGCTTCCCGTCTTGAACACAATCCCTGCGAGCACAATCGGCTTGCCGACTTCAGCGATCAACTCATTCCTCTGTACAACATCATCGCGACCCAACAGCGGATTCGTGCCGCGCTTGACTTCGACGCCATCTTCTATTGAGCCAAGATCAGTATCCTTGTTTCGCGGGTCAGTACGATAGAGCAGGATCTCATCGCCATCTGTGAGAAGATCGCCGTCAGTATCGGCGCGGAGCGGAAGCGTTCCGTGCTTCTGCGTCTCGTCGCCATCACTCAAGCCATCGGAATCGGTGTCGGCTTTCAGCGGATCGGTATCGTATTTGAGCACTTCAGCGCCATCATTCAACCCGTCGAAGTCCGTGTCCGGTCTGTTCGGAAAAGTCTTGTACGAGTTTGCCTCCGCTCCGTCAGGCAGGTTATCGCCGTCAGTGTCGCTCTTCAAGGGATCGGTATTGTAGCGCCAGAGTTCCGCGCCGTCGTTCAGGCCGTCGCCATCGCTGTCGGGGTTGTACGGATTCGTTCCGTACTTCCGCTCTTCGCCGTTGGTAACGCCGTCGCCGTCTTCATCGTCTCCGTCTTTTCCGCCCATGTAGAAATTGAAGCCGAGCCGCGCTGTCGGATACCAGTCTGCAAGCCCGGGGCTGTTCGTCTCGTCAAAGCCGTTGTGACCTTTCCAATGATCGGTGTAGTCATCCATGATGCGTCCGCCGAAATCCACATTGAACGAAATGCTTCGCGATGTCGGAATCTCAAAGCCGAATCCAAACGGTATGTGCATCGCGGCATTGACTTTTCGTTTCCCATCGGGAACATATCGATTGGTGATATCCTGCCTCACGTACGCCCCGACGCCGATGCCGAGATAGGCATAAGGGCGAATCTCCATTGTCGGAGGGAAATGGTAGTAGGCCACAAGGTCGGCGCTTCCCAACTTCAACCCGAGGTATTCGCGCCTTAACGCGGGCGGCGCGCCTGCTGCCGTATCAACCGGATACTGAAGGGAAATCAGCCGATCGTAACCGAGCATAAGCCCGAGCGAGAAGCGTTTGGTGAAGCCGTAACGAAGAACGAGATCAGCGCCGGGAGAAAGCCGGCGCGTGTTCAAGTCGTTGATCCAGATATTGCCGCCGCCGTGAAAGCCGAGCGACCATCTGCCGTCGCGTGTAAATGTTTGTCCGGGCGAAGCGTTCTGTTGGGCGTTGGCGACCAGCAGCGAAGTAAGTACGATCAGAACCAGAAGGAGAACGCGTTTCATTGCCGTGTACCTTTCAAGAATGCGTTATGATGTGAACAGGAGAATTCTGCGCGGGACGCATTGTCGCGCAGAAGAGAGCGTGTGTCATGTTGTGTGTGAGAAAACTTGGACTTGAGCTGGGGGCGAGGAACTCAAGGCGTACGATTTGCCGTTCAATCGTGGGCGATGAACGGTGAATGATTGTGATTCAACGATAACATACAACACCCGGCGCGTTCAATCCGTGAACTGGAGCAAGACAGGACATAGTTGCATCGGTAACGCGGCGCGAGGGACGTGGACGAGAAGCAGGTTGTACAAGATTGCGGTATCGTATTCGCAACGAAATCGAGTCAACCAGCCCCAGGCGGATATTGACAAAGCCTTGCTATTGAAGTACCTTATCACTGAGGAAGCGAGGTTGCTATGCTCGATGAGTTGACATAGCGTATCCCACACACAATGTTTGTGTCTGGGATTTTGTTTTTTTTCACGTAGTCGATTACTCTCTATAGGAAAGGGGGATCGTATGACTCTCAAGCGGCTCACGGAGTTTCTTGACAGCAAAAGCATCAAGTATGTCGTGATCCATCATTCGCCCGCGTTTACGGCGCGGGAAGTTGCGGCCTCTGCTCACATTCCCTGGAGTGAAGTGGCGAAGACGGTGATCGTGAAAGTCGATGGCACTCCGACGATGATTGTTCTGCCCGCGTCGCAAATGGTGGACTTTGGCGAGTTGCGCACAGCATTGTAGGTTGAGTCGGCGGTGCTTGCCACCGAAGGCGAGTTCAACACGCTCTTCCCTGATTGCGAGATCGGGGCCATGCCGCCGTTCGGCAATCTGTTCGGGTTGCAGGTGATCGTTGCCGACTCGCTGACGAAGGATCGGGAGATCGCGTTCAACGGCGGAACGCATCGGGAAGTCGTGAAGATGGCGTACGCAGATTTCGCGCGGCTCGTAAATCCGAGAATCCTGAAATTCACCTCCGACCGACGTGTACGGGCAGATATTTATGAGCAAGGGATCAGCTAGGCGGCATACTCCATCAACGTCCCCGTAACACGCGCGCAGGGAACAAAAACAGCGCCTTGATGAACTCGAACAGCGCGTCGATGGTAAGTCCGACCAAGCGGAACGGCAACAACAGCAGCCAGATGATCGGATAGAGAACCAGTGCAGCCAACGCAAGCGGCCAGCAGATGACGAGGAGAATCATCCAGAGCAGGAATTTGATCATTGCATTTTCTTTCAGTAGTCGATGGCTGTTTTTACGTATCTTCGTTTCGGAAGTTGCCGGGTTGCTCAAATGAAGTTGCCGAAGCTGGACATGCGTTTATCACCGGGCGAACAATCATATACCTGAACGATTGAAGAAAGCATTCATGTCTCACACCATCTGCCTCTTTGAAGATCCTCAATTCGTTAAGCTGCTTCCGCTCGTTTACACCCGACCGGTGTACGAGCTGCGCTGCGGCATTCTTACGTTGCGCGAAAAAATCCAGGCTGCATACCCGAAGGCTTCAACATCGCTGTTGTGCAGACCGTATCTTGCGGAAGTCGTGAAGCAACAGCATCCGGGCACGCAGGTGAACGAAGTGCACTCGGGCAATTGCCTGCTGCTAAACGGTCGCATTCTCGCGGACAAGAGTCTCGCGAAGAAAATTCCATTGAAGGGACCTGATGCAGTATATCTTTCTGGGAATGTCGTCGTGGCAGTTCGGATGAATGCTGGCGGCCGAAAGGCAGTACACGATCTTTCGGAAGTGCTCGATGCCGATCACTTCGCCGAGCTGCAACGAATTGACGTGAACGTTGAACTTGTGGAATATCCCTGGCAGCTTGTTCACAAGAATGGCGAGAACATCGTCGCGGATTTCGGGTTGCTCGCACTCAAAGGTACACGAAAAGGGAAAGTGTATCCCGGCGCGCAGTTGCTTAACAAGAAGCAGATCGCAATCGAGAAAGGCGCAACCATTAAGCCGGGCGTTGTGCTCGACGCGGAGAAGGGACCAATCTACATCGGAAAAAATGCAAAGCTTCTTCCCAACGCGGTTGTTGTTGGACCAGCGTTTATTGGTGAGGGATCGATCGTCAAAGTCGGGGCGAAGATCTATGAGAATACGAGCATCGGCGAGATGTGCAAAGTCGGGGGCGAGATCGAAGGGAGCATCATTCATTCCTTCTCCAACAAACAACATGACGGCTTTCTAGGGCATGCATATCTCGGCGTATGGTGTAATCTCGGCGCCGACACGAATAACAGCGATCTGAAAAACAACTACGGCTCGGTGAAAGTGCAAGTGAACGGCTCGACGATCGACACCGGATTGCAGTTCGTCGGATTGATCATGGGCGATCATTCGAAATCGGGCATCAATACCATGTTCAACACGGGCACAATCGTTGGTGTCTCGTGTAATGTTTTCGGCGCGGGATATCCACCCAAATTCCTCCCATCATTCATCTGGGGCGGATCGGATGGCGTGGAAACGTACGACATCGAGAAGGGTCTCGACGTTGAGCGCAAAGTCATGTTGAGAAGGAATGTGCCAATGACTGCGGCCGATGAGATGCTGCTGCGAAAGGTTTTTTCGCTCACGCAGAATGAACGCAAGTCTATTCCTCACTCCCCGATTGAGGCGATTGTGTCATGAAGATACTTGCGCTTTCAGACATCCACGGTTCGTACAAAGCGATGCTTGAGATTGTCTCGGCAAATCCCTCTGCCGATGTCATTGTCGTCGCGGGAGATCTGACGACGCATGGCAGCGCTGAAGAGGCAGGTCAGGCCTTGGATCATTCCCCATTCACCCCCCATCAATACCCAATTGGATATCACTCATTCAGGTAAGCACCTTGGCAGCACAGCAGTACGTGAGTTTATCGAGCGGTCGCAGCCCGATGTAGCAATTTGCGGACACATACACGAGGCGAGAGGAGTTGATGTTATCGGAAGAAGTCAGATCGTGAATTGCGGGCCGGTCGGCAAGGGCTGTTATGTTCTCATCACCGTCGATGATCAGATATCCATCAGCCTGAAACCCTAAAGGGAAAAAACAGAAACGCCCCTCCGAATCGGAGAGGCGTTTACATATTCAAGCCGAGCAATAGAATTAGCTATCGGTCTTCAAGTAGAACGGCAACTGCTGTCGCATTCGTTCGCGCTTGGCACGATATGCCATTTCCTTCTTCTTGCAGCTCGGGCAACGGTACGCTCCAACTTGTCCACGGAATTCGTTACCACAATCCCGGCAGATAGTTGAGCCTCTCTTCTTCATTCTTGCATCACCTTTGTAATTCATAATCGCCTTTCTCCTACAGGAATATAACTAATTTCGCGGAGAAATGGTTCGAAAATTGTTAAGGGCTGACAGAATCGGCCTTCCTTTTCGCTCAAAATAGGCCATCTCGAAATTAATTTTTCTTTAATCCCACCGGACTCACCTTGCGGAAGTTATCGAGCGGTCTAATGGCTCTTTTGGCAGGGCGTGCTGCCAATGCTTCCCTTGCCTGTTTCCCGCCCGCCATTGCGACCAGACGGATCGAGCTGAGAGTATTACTAGAATCGCAGCCGAAAACCCATCACAAGAAAAAATTACCGCTCTACGAGTCGTAGACCAAGACGCTAAGCGGTTTTGCTCATGGAAAAAGCCGCGCATGTGCTTGATTATCCCGCCGAGTATCAATAGCTTTTCCCGCCAGAAAGCTTGTCAAGAAATTCGCCGGAGAATTCGGGAGAGATCATGAAGAAACGCGCCAGAGTTGTCAGTTCGGCCTACAAAGGGCTCATTGAGACAGCCCATCTTGCCAAACAGAAGGCCTACGCTCCTTACTCACGCTTTCGTGTTGGCGCCGCCCTGCTGACCGACGATGACACCGTTTTTGTGGGCTGCAATGTCGAGAACAGCTCGTACTCGCTGACCATCTGCGCAGAGCGGAATGCAGTGTTCAAAGCAGTCTGCGAAGGATACACGAAGTTCAAGGCGATCGCCATTGTCTCCGACGATGCAGAGTTATTGCCTCCCTGCGGCGCTTGCAGGCAGGTTCTCTCGGAGTTCGCGCCAAAGCTGCCGCTGATTATGACAACCGCCAAAGGGAAAGTGAAGATTACGTCGCTTGATAAGCTTTTTCCCATGCCCGCCGATTTGAAGAAGCTGGCTAAGTGATTGAGAAACCAAATGTCAGATCAAGAAGCGCAGACTCGTATCGGCGAATCTGGGCGACAGTTCAGAGAATTCCGCGAGGCAGAGTTGCAACGTACGGCCAGATTGCACGGCTGAGTAAGATCCCTGGGCGAGCCAGACTTGTGGGGTACGCGCTTCACAGCCTGCCATACGGCATCGAAGTCCCGTGGCAGCGGGTGATCAACTCGCAAGGCAAGATTTCATTCCTCGAGCATTCGCGTTCATATCAAAGACAGTTGGCGCTGCTCGTGAAGGAAGGCATACTCTTCAAAAATGGAAGGATAGATCTCAAGAGGTTTGGATGGAAAAAGTAAGAGGACGTGTACTCAAACAAGCGCCGAGTCAGTTAACCCGATGTTCGTGGTGCGGATCAGATCCGCTTTATGTTCACTATCATGATGAAGAGTGGGGCGTTCCGCTTCACGATGACCGGCGGCTCTTCGAGATGCTGATACTCGAGGGAGCGCAGGCAGGATTGAGCTGGATTACCATTCTGCGCAAGCGAGAGAACTACCGGAAAGCGTTCGACAACTTCAACGCGAAGAAGATTTCTCTCTACAATAAGAAAAAAGTGAGAGAGTTGATGAAGGACGAAGGAATTGTCCGCAACCGATTGAAGATCGAAGCGACGATTTCAAACGCGATTGCTTTTCTGAATGTGCAGAAAGAATTCGGGAGCTTTGACCGGTACATTTGGCAGTTCGTCAACGGCAAGCCGTTATGCAGTTCGCCGAAGTCGCTCAAGGAGATTCCCGTTTCATCTTCCGAATCCGATACGATGAGCAAGGACTTGAAAAAGCGCGGGTTCCGGTTTGTTGGATCGACAATCTGTTATGCGTTCATGCAAGCAACGGGAATGGTGAACGACCATACAACGGAGTGCTGGAGATATAGCGATTGAGTTTGGATTCATGTGCCGAAACCCGTATTTTTAGCAACATCAAATCACCAACTGGCGATAGCCATCATCAAACAACACATCAAGGAATACCAGATGAAGTACATGATTGCAGTAGCAATGAGTGTCCTGTTGCTAGCCTGTCAGGGAAACACGCAGAACCAGGAACTGAAGAGCAACCAGGATAGCGTCAGCTACGTCATCGGCACGCAGATTGGCGGCAACCTGAAGGCGCAAAAGGTGGAAGTGAACATCGCTGCTCTTGCCCGCGGAATCAAAGAAGGAATGGATACCGGAAAGACCTTGCTGACCGAGGACCAAGTACGGACACTCATGACGGCTTTCCAACAACGGATGATGGAGAAGCAACAAGCGGAAGCGAAGACTGCTGGAGAAAAACATCGCAAGGAAGGCGAAGCATTTCTTGCTGCCAACAAAACCAAAGAAGGAGTCGTGACGACTGCCAGCGGACTTCAGTACAAAGTCATTACGATGGGGAACGGTCCGAAGCCCAAATTGGAGCAGACGGTGACGGTGAACTACCGCGGCTCAACCATCGATGGCAAGGAGTTCGATAGCTCATTCAAGCGCGGCGAGCCTGCTGTCTTCGGCGTTGGACAAGTGATTCCCGGCTGGATCGAAGCGATTCAGTTGATGCCTGTTGGCTCGAAATGGGAATTGTACATTCCGGCCGAACTTGCCTACGGCGACCGCGGGGCAGGCGAGAACATTCCGCCCGGCGCGACACTCATCTTCGAAGTCGAGTTGCTCTCGGTGAAGTAGATCTCTCTTTTTCGTATTATGAAACCGCAGGCGTCAATCCTGACTCTGCGGTTTTTCTATTCTCAGATCACGGAATCCCATGAATACCATTGCCGAAACATACGTAAAGCTTGTCCTCGCCGTCGGGCAGCACGATGCCGACTACGTGGACGCGTTCCACGGTCCCGAAGAATGGCTGCGTGCAGCGAAAGCAAAGAAGATGTCGTTGCAGGAAATTCGCGAGCAAGCGAACGACACGCTTGAGCGGCTTCGTTCCTGCACACCGCAGGCAACAAGCGAGCAGCTGCGTCTCCGATATCAATATCTCAGCAAGCAGCTTGAGTCGCTCGTTGCTCGAGTGGATATGTTGGAAGGAAAGCGATTCACGTTCGATGAAGAATCCAGGGCGTTGTACGATGCAGTCGCGCCAAAATACTCGGAGCAGCATTTCAAATCTGTGCTCGATGAACTGGCCGCGCGACTTCCCGGCGATGGAAGTGTGCAAAGTCGCTATGAGGCGTTCAAGAACGGCTTCATCATTCCGAAAGTAAAATTGGACGCGGTGTTCGCCGCAGCCATCAACGAGTGCCGCAAGCAAACGAAGCGGCGCATTTCACTTCCCGATCACGAGAGCTTTGTTGTTGAGTACGTTACGAACAAAGCCTGGAGCGGCTACAATTGGTTCAAGGGGAATGCGCACAGTCTCATCCAAATGAATACCGACCTTCCCATCTACATTGATCGCGCGGTCGATCTCGCAGCACACGAAGGCTATCCGGGGCATCACGTGTACAACACGTTGCTCGAAGAGAATCTGCTCAAGAAGAATGGCTGGATTGAATTCAGCGTGTACGCGTTATTCAGTCCTCAGTCTTTGATTGCGGAAGGTACTGCGAACTACGGTATCGAAGTGGTCTTTACGCCCAAAGAGAGAATCGCGTTTGAGCGTGATGTGTTGTTTCCGCTGGCAGGACTCGATGCGTCTCAGGTCGAGTTGTACTACGACATTCACGTTCTCTTGATCAAGCTTGCTTACGCCGGGAATGAAGCCGCCCGGGGCTATCTCGATGGAAGTATGTCGAAGGATGAGGCGATTCAATGGCTCATGAACTACGCCCTGTACTCGCGCGAGCGCGCCACCCAGCGAATCAAATTCTTCGAGAACTACCGCAGCTATGTCATCAACTACAATCTCGGGCAGGACATGGTGAAGCGATACATCGAAGAGATTCGCGGCGCATCAATGGATAGCGACAAACGGTGGAAGGAATTTACTGAGCTGATTTCGTCTCCGCGGCTGCCGTCGAACCTCGCCGAGTAAGACGCGTCAGGGCGTGGCAACTTTATTCTTTCTGGCTTGAACGTAAAGCGAGCCGACAATGCGAACTTCTTGATCGATTGCCACATCAGGCCTGCGCGGCTCGATCTCAACAAAACCACAACTCTCGCAAAGCTTCTTCAGCGTTTCGAAATCATACATGAAGCGATGATCAAAATCCTGCCTGAAGCTGACGTTCACATATTCCATTTGCGTCGTCGCCCAGGCAGGATGCCACTTCTTCTGCTCTGCAAGATACTCCGGTGTTACGCCGGTGACATACATCCGCAGCATTTCTTCTCCGTCTGGAACGACGATACTGAGAACGCCGCCCGGTTCAAGGACGCGAAAACATTCTCTCATGAATGATGTGGCCGGTTCGGGATAGTCGAGATGCTCAAGAAAGTGCTCCATGTAGATTACGGATGCGCAGTGATCCGATAAGGGAAACTTGCGGCGCAGATCGATGCTGAGATCGGCAGAAGGTGAAAGATCGACGTTCAGCCATCCCGGCTTGATGTTGCCGCCGGAACCGAGATGCAGCTTCATGTGAGTTGACGATCTATACTTTCGCGCTGCGAGTAGTCCGAACGGATGACGCAGAAGCGCGTAGACTTCAAACAGTAATACGGGCGCGAACGGTTCAAAGCCGATGGGTACGAAGCGATGAATTCGCTCCCGGAGATAGTTGGCGATTCGCTTTTGCAGCGACATGGAATTCACTTGCAAGTGATGGCCGTTCCCCTGGCGAAGGAAATCTCAGGTCAATCTCCCGAACGTTCGTCGGTGAAGGTCGTGGCGGCGAATTCCGTCGGCCGTGAGTGCTTGCGGCGGTAAAGAACGGAGTAAAGGCCTGAAGAAACATACTCACATGTCGGGCAAATATCAACCGCCAGAATTATTCCTGCGACTCGACGAGTTCATCCGTTAGATCCCGCTTGCACTCGCAGATCAATTCGCCGCATTCGGGGCAGCGTGTGAGCATGCGTGTCGCGCACGCGACGCAATATTCGTTTTCCGGTTCAATGATCTTGCCGCACCCGGCACAGTGGATTGTCGTCTCCTCCATGCGTCCTCCGGTCGATACTCATTTCCGACATCGCAATGGTATTGCTTCTCGTCAAACGGTCGAGGAAGGAGGATGTTTCAGTCAGAATGATTGCGGCGCGCTACTTCTCAAGCTTCAGGAAGACATCGAAGCCGCTGTTCTTCTGATCGCCCTGAATGAGTTGGAGGAAGAGAAACTTGGTCAGCTCGTATTCGAGCGTGATGATTTGAGTTGCGGGCGAATCGGACTCGCCGCTGCCGAACTGCTTTTCCACGCTCATAAACAGATCGTTGGAAATGTACTTGCCGACGGCGATCGACGATTGCCCGATCGTCTCGCCGCCGCGGATTTCCAGAACGTCGAGTCCCGACGCTCTGCCGAGCGCTGATGAAAGCTGACGCGCGGCGAATCCTAGCGCGAGTCCCTGCTCGCTCGCCGATGATTTTTGGCCGAGTGAAAGCGAGTTGAACGGCCTGCCGAACGTAATGTAGGCGATGGCATCGGACAACTCGATCCGCTTGTCATCAAGAGAGAACGCGAATCTGGGTGTGTATGCTTTGCCGGTGATTTGCAATGCGAGAATGCGTTCCTCACGATTTTCATCGCGGAAAGTATATTGCGCGTCAATGTTGAGATCCGGATTGTATTCTTTCCCTCCCCGGAAATCGAGAATGCCGCTCTCAATCTCGAAGCGCTTGCCCAACACTTCGTACCAACCACGAACAGTTCTGATGTCGCCGAACAACTCAAAGTCCTCGCCTCGCTTTCGCACTTCCATGTCGCCCGCCAGCTCGATCTGCATGTCGGGACCGCGCAGCCAGGTATTTTTCGGAATCGTCAACTGGAGTGACCCGCGCAGATTCTTGATGTAGTCGAGACCCACCGCTTGCGCACTGTCGGCGGCGGCTTTTCTGGAAGTTGTTGTGTCAACGCGTCGCGTCGCGCTTACGAGCAGCGGCACGGATGTCTTCGCTCGTTCCTTTTCCATTTTGTCGGTAAATGTCGGAAGCCAGACACTCGCTCGCGACACAGAGAGGTTGCCTCCGTACTGAAGATTCCGCGCGTTGCCGCCGAGCTGCGCCTTTCCGTCAATCACCAGCTCAACATCATCTCCATCGGCAACGACAAATTCATTCGCGGAAAAATCCACGGTCGTTGTCGCGAGAGTTCCGCCAACAACTCCGCCTCCAAATCCGACTTTGCCCGAGCCGTGAAATGCGCCATCGCCCGTTCGGATGTCGCAGCGCGTCAGCGTGATATTGTCTTTCGTCGCATCGACTTGAAGCTGGATGTCTTCATACTCAATGCCGTATTCGGGATATTCGAATTTGCCGTTGATGATGGCAAGGCGCCCCGATGCCTCCATCGCGCTCAGCGTGTTCGTCACCTTGACCGAACACTCCACTGCGCCTTCGGCCTTGATCTCATCCGATCCGGCTTGAAGAATGCCGAGCGTGAGTCCTTGCGATCTCAGCTCCGCGTGCATCGGCTGATTCTTGAGAAGCACCTGACCGGTATCGGTGAGGGAAATCTTCATCGGCAGCATGCCTTCCGAGATCAGTTTGGATTCGGGCGTGATGTTGAGATTCGAACTCCATCGGAATTGCTTGTCGGCATACTGGAGTGAACACGTGAGGCTCTCATACTGCAAGGCGTTGACGAAGCCGCCCGTGATGGCAATGTTGCCGTCGAGCTTTGGCGTTGGCGCGGTTCCTGTCATCCGGAGATTCGCGCTGAGCAGTCCGCCGGCCTTCTGATTCACATTCGCCAGCTCAAGCAGATTCGCGAGATTCAGGTTTTGCAGCGTGAGCGTGAGGTCATCTGAGCCTTTTAGGGAGAAGCGTCCGTCGACGGCGAACACCTGATCTCCCGATGCAAGCGTGATGTTGTTGAATGTGAAGATGTCGTTGCGTGATTCGATCCACATGGAATCGCTGCCGCCGCGCAGTTCCTGCTCCTTGTACCCGATCATGAACGCAGGCACGCTGATGCGCGTTCTGATCGAGTCTGCGGCATAGCGAAGCGTCCAGTCGCCGCGCAAATCGTTGTCTCCGCGGAACGAGACCAGGAATGTCCGCTGCTCATCATACACATCTCCGCTGACAGTGAAGTTGTCGAGAAGGAGAGTGCCTGTATTGACGTTGTACGCGTGCGCCTCGAATGCGCCGGTGACACTCGTTCCGTTGCGCAAGTTGAATGAAGCATCGATCGAGTCAACGAGCACGGTGTTGTATTGCAATTGGCCGAGGTTCGCCTCGGCGCTGATGGTGAGACTGTCGCGGTTTCCGCTGATCGATCCTTCGATAGCGAAATGGCCGGCGATCGTATCGGCCCCGACCACCTGCCGCAACGCAGCAAGCGAGTCGATTCGTGCTTCAAAACGGAGATCGCTCGTTCCGTCAAGATCGACAAGTCCCTCGGCATGCACGCTTCCGCTCGGCGAGAAAATCTCCATCCGCTCAATTGCATACCGCCGATTGTTGACATTCAACTCCACGACGCCTTGCTCAATCGCAAAGCCACGAACTCGCGAGGGGCGGAGAGTAATGTCGACGTTTGATCTCATGTTGTCGGGGGAGAATCCCGATCCATCGGCTGAGAATTCCATGTTGAGATCAGAACGGAGACTATCGTTCAGCAGCAACGGCGCGATGTCGAGATTTCTGGTGTTGCCCGAAACAGTGTACCGCTGCGCGCCATTGACATCCGCGACGCGTCCGGTGAGCGTGAACCCGCCGAACTGCGCATCAAGCGCGGCAGCAGCTGTTATCGTTCCGCGATCTCCCTCCGCGTGCACAGTGAGCCGGTCAATTGTTCTTCGCATGAGCATCGAGTTGCTCAATTCGCCTTCGACCCTCAACATCGCAGAGCCGACGCTATTTCCCCTCATCCATCCTTGAATATTTCCGTTCAGATTGGAACTCATGGCCGAGTCATTCATCCAAACACCAACATCGATGTTCTGCATGCTGGCGTCGAACCGGTACACGGGCGTGAGTTTCATTCCGCCGATGCTGACTCTTCCCGAGAGCGCTTGTTTCCTTTCGACGATCTTTGCATCAGCAGAAATCGAATCGCGCCGCATCCAGACGTTCACATCCAGATTAGGTCGGCGGGGAAACGTTCTTCCCTGCGTTGCCCAACTGAATTCGGACAGGTCAAGTGAATCGATTGTCACCGACGCTTCAGTGCGCCCCAGTGAATCGGTACTCATGCGCGCATGTGCTTCGAGTCGGTTCTTTGACGTCTGCAACACCACATCACTCACCACAAGATCATCGCCTTCCTTTTTGGTGATGAGAGAAAACTGTTTCACGCTGAGATTGGGCTTGCGGGTTTCCAGGCGGAGCGACGTCAAGGCAAAATCCATAATATCTTCGCTGTACGCGCCCGAGAGCTGAACATTGATGTCGTTGATTGCTCGCGGAATCAGCGAAGCTGAATCGATCGGATGAATCCGCACGCGTGCATCGCGAACCGCGACATCGACGAGCATAAGAAGCCAGGTGAACTCTGCAGGCGCCGACGTATCCGGTTTCGTGAGGTGAGCGAGATTCCATGTCGAATCTTTGAGCTGGCGCAGCACAACGGAGAGCGAATCGACGACGATTCTGTCGATGCGAATTTCCCTTTTCAGGAGCGGAAGCAGACTGAACGCCACTTCAAGACGCGGAAGCGCGATGACGGTGTCGTTGTTCGAAACGATTGTCGCGTTCAGCACACGAATGTTGGAATAGAACGTTCCATCAATAGAACCGATCTGCAGTGTGCCGTTCAAACTCTCCGATGCAGCGGCAATTACCTGTTCGCGAACCAGATTGCGAAACGCGGCAGTCTTCATGAATACGAAGATGCCTACCACGAGAAGGAGGAAGAACCCTCCCGTCCACAGAATCGCTTTCAACCAGCGAGGATATTTGCGTTTGTCGTCAGGCATCATTCATGCGCCAGGTTTGCATTTCCCAATCTTATCACTTCACCCGCTTTCTCGCTTCTGACTCTCCGATTCTCAACGACTCTCACACCAAATCAAAACGCCTGTCCCACATCAAGATGAAACTGTACGCGCTTCTCGGGATCGAAGAACGGTCGTGCCACATCGAACCTGATCGGACCGACGGGAGAATCGATGCGGATGCCCGCGCCGAATGACGTTCGCAAGTCGCCCCACCGCAACGTGTACGCCGAGGTCCACACGTTGCCGATATCCGAAAACACTACACCCGATACAACGCCGATCAGCGGAAAGCGCAGCTCGTTGTTCAACTCCATCAGACTTCGCCCTCCGAGAGGTTTGTCGCTCTCATCCACCGGACCGAGACGTTGACGTGACCAGCCGCGAACGGAATTGCTTCCCCCGGAAAAGTAGCGCTCCTCAACCGGGATGAATCGAATGCCGGTGTACGTATTGGCGAAGCCGATCTTCCATCTCGTTGCAAACACCAGCGGCTCGGAGACGCGTTGATAGCGCCGAACCTCGAACGACGACTTCATGAAATGAAACGGACTGTTGAGGCCGAGACCCGAAAGCTGAAACGCGAGAGCAATGTACACGCCGCTGTTTGGTTTGAACAGCGGCGCGGAGTCGTCGTATGTCGCGCCAGTGCTGATGCTTGATTTGTTGTACGCCATCAGATTAATTCCGGCGATGAACTGAGCAGAATCGAACACACTCTCGTACACGTCAACGCGCTCGAATGCGTATGTAACGAAGCCGTTGGTGAACGGGCTGAGTCTGTGCTGAACCGACGCGCTGCTGCCGAACCGCCGCACGTCGAAGCTCTTTTCCTTCTCTCTGCGAAAGAACGGACTCAGAATGAAGTTGCTGCGTGTTGTGGGAAAATCCGGATTCGTATATGTGAGCGTGAAGTTGTACGGCTCGAGTTTGGAATGCTTCGCCTTCACGTTAAGGCTTCGCGTCGTGCCGAAGAGGGCGAGGAAGTCCACATTGGCGCTTGCACGGAATCCTGTCTCGGTGCCGATGCCGAGGCCGAACTTTGATTTGAAGCCGGGCGCTTCGCGCACGTCGATGTTGATCGGGATGACCGACGAGCGGCGGTCACTCAGCGCCGCTTGAAACGACACGGAGCGGAACGCGCCAAGTGCGAACACTTCCTGCTGCGACTCGTCGATGGCTCGCGGCGAGAACACCTGTCCTTTGTAAAACTGTAGATTGTTGATCACTGCGTCCGGCGGAATTTTTTCGGCGCCGGTCACGTTCACGTCGCCGAACGAACACTGCGGCCCTGCGTCAATACTCCAGTCGATGATGACGGTGTTCTGCACCGTATCGACGTTCAGCGTGTAGTCTGCCTTCACGTAGGGGAAGCCCTGTTCTGTGTAGCGCGTGATCAAGCGCGACTGATCGGCCACCAGCGCGGCATCGTGAAAGCGTTCGCCCGGCCGCAGCTGCAACACGGATGTCGAGTCAAGCGCAATCTCTTCGACGCGTGCACTGTCGTGCGACGCGGCAATGAACCGGAAGCGCGGCTTCTCGGCAATCGTCACCGGCGGTCCTTCCTCAATCGTAATCGTCACTTCGACTTCCTTCTCCTCGCGAAATGATTTCACTTCCGGTCGAAGAAGTTTTACGCTCAGAAATCCCTGCGACTGATAGAAGCGGGTAAGCTCCTCGAGATCGCTGGCAAGAATCTCGGCGCTGAACTCGAAGCGATCCTTGAACAGGAACGTGTGTGAGAACCAACTCACCGTGAACATCTGCATACGGTCAAGAAGATCTCCGTCGGACAAGGTCTCGTTGCCGCGAAACGTCAAATCCGTCAATTCATAACCATCCTGTGCGAGCAACGCAGCAGGAAAGAGCAAAAACAAGAGCATCAGCGACGATCGTTTCTTCATTCTCCTTCTGTAGTCGTTTGTCGTGGGCCGTTTGAAACGCAGCATAAGATAGAAATTTCGTAATCAATTCTCTTCTCCTTGACATCACTCCGAATTCATGGTACTTTTTACTGGAGTTGTTTATGCCTCAGACTGAGACTTTGCACGACCTGCTCGCCGAATACGTTGTTGAAGGCGAGCTGTATGAGAAGATGCCCGACCGTTGGGTTCGATGCGTTGCCTGCGGACATCGGTGCAAGATCGCGCCCGGACGCGACGGCATCTGCAAAGTACGATTCAACAGCGACGGCATTCTCTTCGTGCCGCACGGCTACGTCGCCGGATTGCAGATCGACCCCATCGAAAAGAAACCGTTCTTTCATGTGTTGCCCGGATCGAACGCGCTGAGTTTCGGCATGCTCGGCTGCGACTATCATTGCGCGTACTGCCAGAACTGGATTACGTCGCAAGCGATCCGCGACCCGCTTGCCGGATCGCCGCCGGACATCACAACAGCCAAACGTATTGTTGCTCTCGCGCGCGAGCATGCCATTCCCGTGTTGACAAGCACCTACAACGAACCACTCATCACGAGCGAATGGGCTGTCGAAGTTTTCAAACTCGCCCGCGGGTACAACATCAAGTGTTCTTATGTTTCTAACGGCAACGGCACGCCAGAAGTTCTGGACTATATCCGACCGTTCGTACAGATGTACAAGATCGATCTGAAAAGTTTCCAGCAGAAAAATTATCAGCAGCTTGGCGGCAAGCTTGAGAATGTTCTGTTCACGATCCGGCGGCTGCGTGAGCTGAACATCTGGGTCGAGATCGTCACGCTCGTCGTTCCCGGATTCAACGATTCCGACGAAGAGCTGAACGACATTGCCGGCTTTCTCGTCTCCGTGTCGCCCGATATTCCGTGGCACGTGACGGCATTTCATCAAGACTACAAGATGACTTCGCCCGACAACACACCCGCGGAAACATTGATCCGTGCCGCCGGGATAGGCAGCGCCGCGGGACTTCATTTCGTGTACGCGGGCAACCTCCCCGGCAAACTCGGATCTCATGAGAACACGTACTGTCCATCGTGCAAGTCGCTGCTGATCGAGCGTCGCGGATTCAGGGTGACACAGAACTTACTCGTGAACGGCAAATGTCCGAAGTGCAGCCGTGCGATTCCAGGCGTCTGGACGTAGCGCAATCACAAGTCTGTAGTTTGTCATAGCAAGCAGCAACAATCCACACCATCGGTAGTTCTTCAGTTCTTTTTCCAACAACGAAAGTCACTGATATGAAATCCATTCATAGCATTGCGTCCGTGTGTGTCGCCGCCATCGTGCTTTTCGGCTGTGCGCCAACGAAAGAGTTAACAATGTACCTGCAAGATTTGCAGGTGAACGGCGGCACCACAACGCCTCCTGTTCACATCACGAAAGAACCGCGCGAGAACGAGATTCACATCATTCCAAGAATATCAGTCGGATCGACAAACAATCTCACCGGTCGGATTGAAGGTCACACGAAGGTCAATAGAAATGGTGTGTTCGAGGTGGATACGGTTGTTCGCGGGGATAATGGCGTTTACTATCAAGACGACGGTCGCACGAACACCTTCACTTATGAAGGCAGAAATTTGAAACGCGTTTTTCCTTCGTACAATCTTGGCTTTGATTTGGACTTCGGGCTTTCGAAAAGCGTTGCGCTCTCGTTCGGAACAAACTACGCGGAGGTTTCGGGACAGGGGCTCTGGTCGTATCGGGCCGGACTTGGCTTCCGATCGCATCGGGAACATTTGGGCGTTCGCTTTGATGTTGGCTGGCAGTGGGAAGAACTCTACTACACGGCACAGACTGTCGTCGCTGAACGACCGCTGTCAAGTTCCGTCTCCACGGTAGCGTTCTATTCTGATGAGAGCAAGAGCAGCCATGGGCGCTTCTATGTGTCCATTGTCTTCAACACGGTGCACACCGACTGGCTCTTCAACGGATTTCTTCAACTCGGCATGACATCACAGAAGCTTGACGACATCAAGCCGCGGCATCTCGACTTTGTGTTGCTCTCTCCGTTCTTCCCCGTCCCGATGGACAACGCCGTGCAGGACGATAAGCGCGGAGATTACTTGTCAACCATGGTGCATGTCGTTCCGGGATTGTACTTCGACGTCGATGATCGGATTCGGTTCGTTGCAGGGGCACGCGTGAGTTTTGAAACGCTGATCGAGGACAGAACGCGGTCAGTGCTGGTCACGCCGTTTGTTCAGCTTGATTTTCAGTTCTAGCGTTAGATCGTCATACTCAGTAGCAGTACAAAAGAAAAAGCGCCGAGCCTCAGAGAACCTGACTCGGCGCTGTTTTTCACCACGCGCGCGGACTATTCGTCCTGATCCATCTCCCGCATGTGCTTCTTCCATTCCCCTTCGACCTTCTTGTAGCCCGCGGGGGTGTCGAACTCACCCGCCGGCGTTGATCGTCGCTCAACTTGCTTGACGGTCGCTGTTACGGTTTGGCCCATCATCTTGATCATGGTCTGCATCGGAAAGCCGTCGATGCTTTTGTACGCGTCCGCCATTCCCTTGCCTCCACGAGGATTCATCGCGCTCATGCGTTCCGCGAATTTTTTCCAGTCGGCAGCCATTGCATCGAAACCCGTCACGCCCTTGGTTGTCCAGACCGTCATGACTTCGTTGGCGCCTTCCTTCACAGAATATTTTGTGCAGGAGTAGCCGGCGATGGTTTTCGTCTGATTCGTCTTCTGCACATCGACTGCCATATCGGCCTGGCCTCCCGGCATTTTTCCGCCCATCATCTTTTCGACCATCTCGCGTTGCTCAGGCGTCATATCCTTCATCTCTTCTTTCATCTTTGCCATCGCGTCATCCATTTTCGCGCCCGTCTTGCTGACCATTTGTTCCATTTCTGCAAACGTCATCTCGGAGTACGTCTTCTTCTCCGGATTCAGCATCCAAAATACTTCGCGGTCGAGCCGCGCAATCACGATGGCGCCTTCACTCTCGCCGCCGCTTCGTACAATTTTGAGTTTTCCGGGCATCATGTAGTTTTCGGAAGAACGCTCGGCAACAGTTCCTTCGGTCTCCGTCTTCCAGTACATTCCCTGCGCGAATGCCCATGACGAAACAAGCAGCAGCATGAATGCAACACATGTCTTTCTCATCGTGTGCCCCTTCTGTTTGTAGTGAATAGTGAATTACGCAACTGGTTCCTGCGGCCGGGCGATGAAGATGCCCAGACGTTTTTCGTCTTGCCCAAGATAATCAACTATTGTCCGTTTTGTAATCTGAATGTTGCCCCCCGACAGCGGCGCATGCAGCAAACGCAGATAGCCTTGAAACCGAAATGCGATGCCGGTGTGTGTAGCATCGAGGCCGTCAATACTCGTCGCGATGCCGACGATGTCGCCGTCGAGGATCCGATCACGCGCTGCTTGCACATTTTCCTTCGGAATGTAATATCGTTTCCGCGCATTCAACTCGACTTCACTCGCTTTGATAGCGGCAAAGTTCCTATTGCTCTTCAGATGTTTGTACGACGAGCGATGTGTTGACATGAAATCGATGGACTTCACAAACTCAGTCCCGCCCAGCTCAAGCGCGACGTTCTTGACAATGCCTTTGCGTTCGTTGTTGTCGATCCAATCGGAGAAGTAATGCAGGCGACTTGGATAGCCGTTGATCTTTCCACCGCGGTACCGGATGAGCTGCAACTGCCTCTTGTACTCCGCGAAGGTTCGTTTCTTGAGCTTGATGCAACGCGCCAGTGCAAGCGAACTTTCCACGAACGTCACACAATCGAATTCCCTCAGGTTGACAACGAGCCGCTCTTTGTCCCCGACTTCAAGTGTGTGTTCTTTGTAGGGAGCTTCGAGAAATGATTGTCCGATTGCAGCAACAACGTCGTTGATCGATTTGTCAGCAAGCCCTTCGCTTGCAGCAAACGCCATCTTCTTCAAGAAGATTTCCTCGTGAGGATTTGCCGCGAGCAGCAGTTCAGGAAACAAGACTGCCGATCCCGCTGCGATAGCGGAGTATCTGATGAACTCTCTTCGTGAAATCGTCAATTACTCCTCCGGTGATTCTGTTAGAATGGTGTCTCTTCGTCAAACGCGGCGGGCGGTCCGCCTTCGAAACCTGATGGCGCGAGATTCTCAAACCGCGCGTAGCGGTTCACGAACGCGAGCTTCACATCATCAATGGGTCCGTTGCGCTGCTTGCCGACAATGATCTCCGCCTGACCAGCGTCTTCGGAGCTCTGTCGCGTCTCCGCGTCCATGTACATTTCCGGCCTGTGCACGAAACAGACGACGTCTGCATCCTGTTCGATCGCGCCAGATTCGCGTAAATCCGATAGTATCGGCCGCTTGTCGTTTCTGCTTTCCACTGCACGGCTTAACTGCGACAATGCAATGACCGGGATGTTCAGCTCCTTGGCGAGTGCTTTCAGTGAACGCGAGATGGCCGAGATTTCTTTCTCGCGGCTCTCTGCGTCCTTTGGTCCTTGCATCAGTTGCAGGTAGTCGACGACGACGAGCCCGATGTTCCGCTCGGCTTTCAGCCGTCTCGCTTTTGCGCGCAACTCTAGAATACCGAGGCTTGCCGTGTCGTCGATGAAGATGTTTGTTTTCGCCAGGCGACCGGCGGCAAGACTCAACCGCTTCCAGTCATCCTCCGGCAAACGACCCGTGCGTACGGCGTGCGCATCTACTTTTGCTTCGGCGCAGAGCAGGCGCATCACGAGTTGCTGCGTGGACATTTCCAGCGAGAAGATTCCCACGCCCGTCGGTTTCTCATGATGCATCGCCGCATTGCGTGTGAGTGAAAGAGCAAACGCTGTTTTCCCCGAACTCGGCCTTCCCGCGACAATAATCAGATCGGAATTCTGCCAGCCTGCAGTGAGTTCATCGAGCTTGAAGAAACCCGACGGAACGCCCGTCACGCCGCTGTGCTTGCCGTGAATCGATTCCAAAACCTCAAGCGTATCGTGCACGGCTTTGTGCATCGCGATGAACGTTTTCTTCAGCCTCTTCTCGGAAATCTGAAAGATCGTCTGTTCAGCTTCATCCAGCAAATCGAACGCGTCTTCGGTCGGACTGAAACCCCGCGCAGCGATCGCCGACGTTGCCGTGATCAGATTGCGCATTAGAGATTTTTCCAGAACGAACTTGGCATGATACTCAACGTTCGCTGCCGATGTGACCTTCATGGTCAGCTCGGCAAGATACGTTTCGCCGCCAATCACTTCGAGATGCCCACGGCGTCGCAGCTCTTCGGCAAGCGTGATGATGTCCACCGGTTCGCTGCGGTCAAACATCGCGAGGACCGCCTGGAAAATTTTCCGGTGATAGTCGGCGTGGAACGCATCGTCATCAAGCACTTCAATCACGCGGGCAATAGCCTCGCGTTCAAGCAACATCGCGCCTAACACCTGCGCTTCGATTTCGACAGCTTGCGGAGGCACACGGCCTTCCGAAGCGGGCGCAGAGATCAGACTTCGTAACGGTTCAGCCATGAGAGTTTGCGTTAGAGGAGAATTCTTGAAGCAAATGAATTTCTTTTGGATAAAGGTACATCAATGAAGAGCAAATTCCAACAGGACGGAACGGCGCGCCGGGAGGTGGGCATGTTATGATGTTGTGGATAGAATTCTGGTGGGCGGCAAAGGTTGAAAGAGCGAGCAGCAGCAGAAGCTTTTTTCCACATCAACAACCATCAACTATTCACACGCTGTGGAAATCTTTTTTAGCGCTCAGCCTTTCACCAACTCGTCGTGCAGCTTGCGTACTGCCTGCACGTCTTCCCACGCGGGGCGCTTCCAGTTGGGATTGCGCAGCAGGGCCGCCGGGTGATACGTGATCATCACAGGAACTCCCTCGTACTGCATCACGCGTCCGCGCAGACGCGACATCGACTCGGTTGTGCCGAGAAGATTTTCGGCGGCGGTCAATCCCAAACACAAAATCACTTTGGGCTTGATCAGATCGATCTGCTTCTTCAGATAGGGCTTGCAGAGTTCCGATTCTTCCGGAGTCGGCTTGCGATTGTTGGGCGGCCTGCATTTGAGAATATTGCAGATGTACACTTCGGAGCGTTTGAAGTTGATCGCTTCAAGAATCTTGTTGAGAAGCTGTCCGGCTCTGCCGACAAACGGTTCTCCCTGCGCGTCTTCGTCGGCGCCGGGGGCTTCGCCGATCAGCATCAACGTCGCGTTGGGATTGCCAACGCCGAACACGAAGTTCGTGCGCGTGAAGCCGAGTGCGCATTTTGTGCAATGACAAATCTGCCGGTTGAGTTCATCGACCGAGCCGGATGATCCCCACGTTTCAGCGGTAATGGGTTGCTTCGCGGGCGCCGGCAGTTCGAACAGCATTGGTTCCTCTTCGTTAACGGTAGGTGTGGCTGGCGCGTCATGGTCAGTCTGTTTTAGGGGGGCGACGGGTTCAGAAACTTCTGAGCGGATCGCAGCACCTGGCAACTCGTCGGTTGCGTTGCTCGGCGTTCGTTCGGCAATCAGCATATCCCCGAACATCCGTTGCTCATGTTCGATGATCCCTTTCAGGTCGCCGAGAAGTTTCAGCATGTCGTTCGATTCGTTCATTGGATCAGACAGACCATGTGAGTTTCATTTTTACGCGATCGAGAATCATGTTCGCAACATCGAACTTCGATTTGCGCGGCAACTGCTCAACCTTCCCATCGGGAGTGAGGATGGAAACGATATTCGTGTCGGTGTTGAACCCGGCGCCCTCTTCATTCGGATTGTTGAGCACAATGACGTCCAGGTTCTTGCGTTGCAGCTTTTCCTGCGCGTACGCGACGCCGTTGTGAGTCTCAAGCGCAAAACCGACGAGGATCTGATGCGTTTTCTTTTCGCCAAGTGATTTGAGTATGTCGGGATTCTTGGTCAACGTAAGTGTCAGTTCATTGCCCGATTGCTGTTCACGCTTGATCTTCTCATGTGCCGGGTTCACAACGGCATAGTCCGCAACCGCCGCGGTCATGATAACGACATCCGCTTTCTCGAAACGAGCAAGCGTCGCCGCCTGCATCTCGCGTGCAGTTCTCACATCAATGCGATGAACGTTGCGCGGAGTCTTCAGCGCCACCGGCCCCGAAATCAGCGTCGCTTGTGCGCCGCGCAGCGAAGCCGCAGCTGCCACCGCAAATCCCATTTTGCCCGACGATCGGTTGCCGATGTACCGCACCGGATCGATGGGTTCTTGCGTCGGTCCGGCTGTCACGAGAACATGTTTGCCTGTCAAATCCTGATGCACTTTTTCGAGAATGTCGTCGATGAACGCCAACAGTTTGTCGGTTTCTGGCAGCCGTCCGGGGCCCGCCAATCCGCTGGCAAGCTCGCCTTCGTCAGGATCGATGACAAAGCATCCCGTTCCTTTCAACGCGTCGATGTTCATCTGCGTTGTGCGATTCAAGAACATATCGACGTCCATGGTTGGCGCGAGCGCGAGCGGACATCGCAACGCGAGAACAAGCGTTGTAAGCATGTCGTCGGCAAAGCCGTGAGTGATCTTGGCGATGGTGTGCGCCGTTGCGGGCGCGATGAACATCACGTCGGCCCAGAGGGCAAGATCGATGTGCTGCGTCCAGCGGTGTGAAGCGTTCGCGGATGCATCGGGAAACATCTCGGTGATCACCTCGCGTCGCGAAAGCGTCGCCAGCGTGAGCGGCGTGACGAACTGTTGCGCGGCGCGGCTCATCACCACCTGAACTTCGGCTCCCGCTTTGATCAGCTCACGAATGAGAAGCGGCGTTTTGTACGCCGCTATGCCGCCCGTGATGCCGAGAAGTATCTTTTTCCCCGCAAGCATTTCACGCCTTGGAGAAAATGATGCATGGTGGAGAGTTATTCTTCATCGGCAGATTCTGCTGTCTCGTCGTCTTTCTCGACTTTCAGAGTCTCTTCCGGTTCTTTGTATCGCCATTGGAGTTTTTCGTGAAGGAGTTCATCGAGCGCAACGTCGGTCGGTTTCGGACGTTTCTCGAACTCCAAGCTCACCTTGAGTTGATCGGGGTTGACGTCGTTCTCCTCATTCTCCGATTCGGTTTTCGGAGCGAACATTTCGACGCGCTGGTTGAACTCGATCTTCGTCTCTTCGTTGATCTGCCGCGCGCGCCTCGACATTGCCACGATCGCCTCGTGGACGTTCTTGGCTTTTGAGGTCAGCTCTTCGATGTCAACCGGTTTGATTGGCATGATATCTCCTTGATTTAGGTTCGTAAATGTTTTGATACAATCGTTTGCACGTTGGCGATCGCCGTTTGCAGATCGTCGTTCACAACCCGATGCGTGAACTGCTTGCCCAACTCCATCTCCATCGGAACGCGCTCCATGCGCTTGGCAATCGTCTCGGCGCCCTCAGTCTTCCGGCCTTCGAGTCGCTGCTGCAGCGCTTCGATGCTCGGCGGCTGAATGAAGATGATGCAGGCTTCTGGATACTTTCGCTGAATGGAAAGTCCGCCCTTCACATCAAGATCAAACAACACATCGCAGCCCGCGGTGAGCAGCCGCTCCACTTCGCTCTTGAGTGTGCCGTAGAGTTTGCCGGGATAAACTTCTTCCCACTCCACAAACTCGTCTGCCGCCACGCGGCGCTTGAATTCATCTTCCGAAAGGAAAAAATAATCCTTGCCGTCGACTTCGCCGTTCCGCATCGGTCGCGTTGTTGCCGAGACTGAGAAGCCGAGCGACGGATTCAATCGCAGAATTCCTTTTGCTATTGTCGTTTTCCCAGAGCCACTGGGGGCCGATATAACAACGAGTTTTCCGCGGGACATAGCTACTCGATATTCTGCAACTGCTCGCGGATGCGCTCGATCTCTTCTTTGATGTTGACAACGAGATGCGCAATCTCCGCAGCATTCGATTTCGAACCGATGGTGTTGGCTTCGCGATTCATTTCTTGAATCAGGAAGTTCAGCTTGCGACCGGCAGCATCGTCTTTGGCGATCGCCTCAAGAAAGAATTTGTTGTGACTCCGAAAGCGCACGCATTCTTCAGTAACATCCAACCGATCGGCCATCAGCGCCAACTCCATCTCCAGCCGTCCCTCGTCGATCGTCTCCTTCTCAAGCAGCGATTGAATTCTGTCGTGCAGTCTGGTGCGTTCGTTGGGAATCTGTTCGGCCGAAATCTTTTCCACCTGCGCGAGTTTGTCTTCCAAAATGCCAATTCGTTGCCGGAGATCTTTTGCAAGCTCCTCGCCCTCGTTCCGCTTCATCACCAACAAATTATCAATCGCCTGATCGAGCGCCTTGTTTACCAGATTCCATTCCTTGTCGTCGGTATTCTCCAACTCCAGGGGCTCAAGCACTTCGGAGACTTGCAGTAGGTGTACAAGCTTCACGGTCTCGCGCAGCTTCACCGTCTTGCGGAGATCATTCAGCAACTTGAAATAGCCCTTGGCTGCAGACACATTCACGCGGACAGGAATGTCGCCATCATTCTCATGTTCAACGATGGCAAGCAAATTGACTTTGCCGCGGGAAATCTTCTTCCGAACAATTTCTTTTATCTCATTCTCCCGAACCGATAGCGACCTTGGCAAACGGGCGGAGACTTCGAGAAAACGGCTGTTGACGCTTCGCAGCTCGACTGCAACATGTATGCCTCTGGATGCAGCTTCGCCTCTGCCGTACCCGGTCATGCTCGCTAACATAACACCTCGTGAAGTAAATTCAGGATTTCAAATTACGGAAAAGGCCTGCGTCCTGCAATTAAAACTTCTTTACCAACCAGGCCAATATTGAACATCCCGGACGGCCTCATCCACACGTTATCCACACCAAATCTGCGAATGCATGGCAGAACGGCTGTTTTTGAGTATATTGTTGATAACAGCATGCTAACCAATTACTACACTTTGTCATACCTCGCTGCGAGGCTCGCCGAAAAGCTGGTGGGAACCGCCATTAGCGAAGCTTTTTCGCAGGAGAGAGACCAACTCGTCCTTCGTTTTGGGGGGATCGATGATGCGTTGATCATCAGTTGCGATAGGGTTATCAACACGCTGTATCTCAGGCCTCAGTTTGCCCGCGCAAAGTCAAACTCCGTTGACGTGCTGGAACGATGCGTTGGCCAGACGATCACGGCGGTGGACATGCATCCGGTCGATCGGGTGGTCATGTTCAGATTGAAATCGGGTGAGAGATTGGACGCTTACTTTTTCGGAGCCAAGTCGAACGTCGTTGTGGTCGGGTCAGATGAGAAGATTGTTGATGCGTTCAGGAATTCGAAAGACAAGATCGGGACGCAGGCTGAGTATAGGTCGGGCGAAATCCTGTTTGACTTCGACGCGTTTCGGCGACGATTCTCTACTCCACAACTCGCGACAATTTCGACGTTGCTGAGAGAGGAGTTTCCGACGCTCGGAGCCACACTGACGCGTGAAGTTCTTCATCGTGCCGGCGTGCTGCATGCAATCGGCGCAATGAGCATCGATGAACCTGCGCTTGTGAAAATTCAGCAGGCGCTCGGCGCTGTCTTGACTGAATTGACGAATCCTCTCGCGAGAGTGTATATTGAACATGCGGGCGCCGAGCCGAAACTGCATTTCTCTCTTGTCACGCTCCGTCAGCTTCAGGCAGTTGAAGAACAGAAATTCGAGAACATCTTCGAGGCGATCCGCTTCTATGTCGCGCGTGTGCGAGTTCGTGAATCGATAGATGAACAGAAGCACCATCTGCTTGGCAAGCTGCGACAGAAAGTAGCGAAGGCGCGCCGGACGATTGAGGCAGTAGAAGCAGACCTTGAGTTGAACAAGAGAGCCGATGAGTATCAGCGCTTTGGCGAGTTGCTGATGCAGCATCTGAACGAAGTCGGGCAGCGCACAACACATGTCGCGTTGGACGGCATCGACATTCCGCTGCAGAAGGAACTTTCCGCGGTGCGCAATGCTCAACGCTATTTCGACAAGGCAAAGCGGTCGCGCATCGCGCAGCAGCAGGCGAGCGAACGCTTGTCCGGCTTGCGGGCGACGGTTGAACCGGCGGAGATGCTCATCAAGCGAATCGAAGAGATCACAACGCGGGACGCGTTGAAGGAATTCATGTCGGAACACAACAACGAACTCGAGCTGTTTGGTATCGGCCCGAAGACCGAGCAGCGTGAGCAACTTCCCTTTCGCATCTTCACTGTTGATGGCGGATTCGAAGTCTGGGCAGGAAAGAGCAGCAAGAACAATGACGAGCTGACATTGAAGCACGCGAAGCCGAACGATCTCTGGTTTCATGCGCGCGGGGCAGCCGGGTCTCATGTTATTCTAAAAGTGAATTCCGGCAAAGGCGAGCCGGGCAAAAAAGCCAAAGAGCAGGCGGCGAGCATTGCTGCGTACTACAGCAAGATGAAGAACGCCAAAATGGTGCCGGTCGCCATGACAGAGAAGAAGTATGTTCGCAAACCGAAGGGCGCCGCGCCCGGCTCAGTCACCATCGAGCGTGAGAAGGTCATCTTTGCCGAACCCGCGTTGCCCGCGGAAAAGCGTCATTAGCAGATTGTTGAGAAACTCTTAATTCGTTATCCACGAAGTTCACGCCTGCGTGCCGAAACGCACTACGGCGTGCAGGCACGAAGGAACACTAAGGAGTGATTTGGGCTGCATCAGAAAAACCTTCGTACACATTCGTGCCTGCACGCAGGCGTGTTCTTCGTGGATCGTTTCTTTCCTTTCAATATCCTGCTAGTCGAAAAGCGTCATTGGTCATTGCTAATGACTAATGACTAATGACAAACCAAAAGTCCTCATAACATGAAATTCGCAATCATTGGTACCGGCGGCGTCGGAGGATATTTCGGCGGTAAACTCGCGAAGGTTGGCGAGGATGTGTGGTTCATCGCTCGAGGCAAGCATCTTGAAGCCATGCGATCGTATGGACTTCGGATCAATTCGTTCGAGGGAGATTGGGTTGTCGCGTCCGGACAATTCACCGACACTTGCTCGGAGATTGGTCGGGCGGATGTCGTTCTCTTTTGCGTGAAGTCGTACGACACAGAATCCGCGGCAGAGCAGATCGCGCCGCTCGTCTCCGAAACGACCATCGTCATCAGTCTCCAGAATGGAGTTGATAACGAAGAGAAGCTCGAACGCATTCTTCCTCGCGGGATTGTGCTTGGAGGCGTTTCGTACATCTACGCGACAATCACGTCGCCGGGCGTGATTACGCATACCGTCGGGCCGACGAAAATTGTCTTCGGCGAGCTGAGGAGACGCGATGACGCACCGTCAGCTCAGGCACGACAAATCCTGGACAGCATGCTGAACGCAAAGATCAATGCGTCGCTTTCTGAAAACATTGCTACGGAGATCTGGAAGAAGTTCATCTTCATTTCGTCGGTCGGCGGAATGACGGCGCTGACACGCCTGACATTGGGCGAGATTCTCGCCGTCGAGGAAACGAAGCACATGCTTGCCGATGCGATGCGCGAGACGGAAGCGGTCGGACAGGCCAAAGGAATTCAGCTTCCACCCAACTACACCGGTAGCGTTCTCGAGTTGCTGAAGAAGTACGATAACAACTCGCGCTCGTCATTGTACCACGATCTCAAGCATGGTAGGCGAATGGAGGTTGAGGCGTTTTCAGGAACAATTGTGCGCTACGGAAGAGAGCTTGGAATTCCGACGCCAGTGCACAAAGCGATCTATGCGGCGCTGTTGCCGCATCATCTCAAACATACACATTCGTAACGTCATTGGACTCCAACATGAAGAAGACCCCGTTCCCGCGACAACTGTCTCTTGCAACGAAGGCAATTCACGGATCGAAGTTGTATGCGTACAAAGGTCCGGTGTCGCTGCCTATCTATCAAACGAGCACGTACCGCTTCGACGACTCGAACGATGCAATGCGGTACTCGCACGGCGATCCCGACGTACTTGTGTACACGCGTTATCACAATCCGACGACGAGCGAAGTGGAGGAGCGGCTCGCCCTGATGATGAACGCCGAGAAGGCGCTGCTGTTTGGATCGGGCATGGCCGCGATTAGCTCCGCGGTGCTTTCGGTTGTGAAAGCGGGGGATGAGATCATCAGCACGCCTGGTCTGTACGGCGGGACGTATCGCTTCTTTCGCGACATCTTGCCGCGATATGACATTCACGTGAAGTACATGGATCCACTGCGGCCTGAGTCGATTCTCGATCTAGCATCGCCGCGGACCAAGCTCGTTTACTTTGAAACGCCGACAAATCCGACGCTGGGCATTGTCGATATCGCTGCAGTTGTTGCAGCGACTGAGCGCGCTGCCACGCGCAGGCAACGCATTCTCACCATGATCGACAATACGTTTGCCTCGACGCTCAATCAGAATCCATTTGCGTACGGCGTTGACGTCATCGTCGAGAGTTGCACGAAATATCTCGGCGGCCACAGCGACTTGCTCGCGGGTGTCGTTGCCGGTAACAGAACATTCATCAGCGGTGTGCATACGCAGCTCAAGTATTACGGCGGGATCGCGGATCCGTTCATGTCGTACCTCCTGTACCGCAGCCTGAAAACCTTCGAGCTGCGCGTGCAGCGTCAGAATGAGAATGCGATGGCGCTCGCGAAGTTTCTCGAGAAGCACGCGAAGGTTTCGCGTGTGCTCTATCCCGGACTCCGTTCTCATCCCCAGCACACAATTGCAAAGCGACAGATGGCGGGTGCAGTCGGCAACGGATATGGTGGCATGGTGACGATCGAAGTGAACGGTGGAGTGAAAGCCGCGGTGAAAGTGTGCGACAAGCTGAAGGTGGCGATCAATGCCATGTCGCTCGGCGGCGTCGAAACGCTCGTCAGCATTCCTGTGTACTCGTCCCATGTGAACATGACGGACGACGAGCTTGATCGCCATGGCGTCACGCCCGGCATGATTCGGATTTCCGTCGGCGTGGAAGGCATTGATGACCTGAAGAATGATTTTGCTCAGGCGCTGCGGTAGACGATTGCGAAGCAAACATGGATTTCGGATTCCGCATTCTGGATGCGGAAAAGCCGGCGACCCAGAATCCCAAATCCAGAATCTGGAATCACAAGAGTAATCAAAGAGAAATCATGCCCGGTCATCAATCAGTTGATCCCATAATCATCTACTGCGACGGTGCGTGTTCGAACAACCAGTCGTCAAACAACGTCGGCGGCTGGGGCGTTGTGTTGAAGTACAAGCAGCACATCAAGGAGTTACATGGCGGGGAACGGAACACGTCGAATCAGCGGATGGAACTCACGGCGTGCATCCGCGCGCTCGAGGAAATCAAGTCCAAAGACAAGCCCATCATCATCCATTCCGACAGCGCGTACCTTGTGAACTGTATGCATGAGCGATGGTACGAACGCTGGCAACGCAACGGATGGAAGAATGTAAAGAAGCAGCCTGTCGAGAACAGAGACTTATGGGAGCAACTGCTTGAGTTGCTCTCCCGATTCGATGTGACATTCCAGAAGGTGCAAGGCCACGCGGGCGTTGAGTTGAACGAGCGCGCGGACGTGTTGGCGCGAGAAGGAATACGGAAGACCCCCACGTGAAACCCACCATCTACATTGAAACGAGCGTCATCAGCTATCTGTTAGCAAGGACAAGCCTCAATGCAATTATCGCCGCCCGCCAAGAATTCACGAGACAGTGGTGGAAACGTGTCCTCCCCAATCTTCATCCCTTCATTTCGCCGACTGTCCTTGATGAAATAGGGCTTGGAGATACGCATGCTGCGGAGGAAAGGCTTGCCCACGTTGCTTCGTTTCCGGTGTTAGGCCTTTCTCCTGAGATCGTCGAGTTGGCAAAGGAATATCAGGCGAAGTCCCAGATTCCCGAAAAATCGCGCTCCGACGCATTCCATCTTGCATTTGCCTCACGACACGGAATGGATTATCTTGTTTCGTGGAATATGACTCACATTGTGAACGCTCGCGTCCGGAGAACGATCGAAGTTATTAATCAAGCGCGTGGAATTCGGACTCCAACGATATGCACTCCGGAAGAGCTTGAAGAGGTTTGAATGGTAACAGACGAAATCATTGAGGAAGTGAGACGCATACGACGTCAGATTGATTCAACGTATGCGACTGACGAAGAATATTACCAGCATTTGTTGAATGTTCAAAAGAAACACAAAGATAGCATCACAATCCGTTCGCCGCAAAAATGGCCGCCTGTCGAAGCGGACGTTCGGAAGGTCGCGGAACCTGCCCAAGAGTGGAAAACAAAACGATAAATCAGTCTCTTTAGTCTCAGATAGGCCAAACAGACTAAACAGACCAAACCCGCGCCTCACTTCAACTTCTTTTCAATCATCGACACAATCCTTTCCAGATCTTCCTGCTTGTTTACGAAGTCGATCTCATCCGATTCGATCACCAAGAGCGGCCCTTTCTTGTAGCGCGCGATCCATGATTCATAATGCTTGTTGAGTTGCTCAAGGTACTCGCGCTTGATCGACTGCTCGAACTCGCGGCCCCGCAGCGAGATTTGCTTGACCAATGTTTCGACATTTGCCCGCAGGTAGATCAGCAGATCGGGCGGACGAAGATACTCGGTCATCACCTCATAGAGCGACACGTAGTTTTCGTAGTCGCGCTGCTCCATCTTCCCGATTTCATAAAGATTGCGCGCAAAGATCTCAGCATCTTCATAGATCGCCCTGTCGAGCAGAACGGAGTCCGGCCCCTCAGTGATGGACTTGTGGCTGCGAAACCGATTGGAGAGAAAATATACCTGCAGATTGAACGACCATCGCTTCATGTCGGCGTAGAAGTCGTTGAGGTACGGATTGTCTTCGACCGATTCGAAGAACGGCTTCCATCCGTAGCGGAGACTCAGGAGATGGGTGAGGGATGATTTTCCCGCGCCGATGTTGCCGGCGACGGCAATGAAGACTTTTCGCTTTCGCAAGCTTTCGGCTCGTTGCGTACGCGTCGCCGGCATGCGCAACGACGAACGTTTTCGCGTGACACGTTTTGCTTTTTTTGGCATCGGAGTTTCTAGTGGATGAGTTCGTAGAGTGCTTCAAGTCCTTCAACCGCCCGCGGGCCTGGCCGCGAGGCGATGTCCGGGTTGATGGTGAATACGTTGTTTAATTGTATAGCTCTGAGCCTCGACCATTCTGGATAGAGCGCAACGAGGTCGGAAGGATTGGCAAGAATATCCGACATGAAGATAAGGACATCAGGATTGTCCTTCAACACAGCTTCGCGGCTGTACGTCGGATAGGTGGAGCTTGCTTTCACCGCAGTGTTCATCCCGCCGGCGAGCGAAATCAGCTCAGCGAGAAACGTGTTCTTTCCCACGACAATGATTGGTTGCAAGGACACGATCATGAGCAAGCTGGTTGGTCTCTGCTGCGCCGCTTTCTTCATGACGAAGTCAGCACGAACGTGAAGCGAGCGAATGAGCTGCATTGCTGTTGTGCTTTTTCCGGTGAGCGCGCCGAGCTGATCAAGCGATCGGTAGATTCCTTTCAGATCTCTCGGATTTGTGACGAACAGAGGAACGCCGAGACTCTTGAGCTTCTCAAAATCTTCGCGGACGTTTCCTTCCATGCTCAGCACAATGAGATCGGGTTTGACGCTCACAATTGCTTCGATGTTGGGATTGATGATGCCGCCGACTCGCGACTTGGCTTTCGCTTCAGCGGGATAATCACAGAAATCCGTCACGCCGACAATCTGACTTCCTGCGCCTATCGCAAACAGAGCCTCGGTAATGCTGGGCGCAAGCGAGACAATGCGCTGCGCCGGCTTCGCCAGTACGATTTCGCGCGTCAAATCGTCCGTCACGCGTATGCGTTGCTGAGCGAAAGAGCTGTGAAGAGACGTTGAGAGTAAGACAACAATGAAGAAGATCTTGTGCATGGAAAGCTGAGATGATTTGCTGACGAAAGCTAATGAAGTCCCGATGCATTTGCAAAGCAAAGAAATTGGAAAGCGCCCGCCTGACGTCTGACCTCCGACATCCGATCTCTTTCCTCGGTCACTGGTTCGAACGGTAGCCAAAATGCCGGGCATACAATGCATGAATGGGAAAAGTAAATTCGTTCGTCACTGCTGCACCGACGACGCCAATTCCGCCGCTCACATTGGAGTAGGTTGTCTCGTCTATGCGAATCGAAAACTCGTCGAGCGCTCCGTTGATGCTGGAGTAGTAACGCGACGCATGCAGGTCGTACTCAACGAGCCGAAACTGGAAGTACAGTACTTTGTACCGTTGCTTGCTGGAATCGCCTTCGGAGATTTTCGCCATCGTTGCATCCATCGCATCGAAGTCAAACGTCGCGGTCGTGTCGTACGTGACACGCGGAAACACCGGCGTGTTCCCTTGAGCAGTCTGAATGTATTTCAGCGGCACAGGCTCCGTTGCAGCCATCTCGATATCTCCGACGATTTTCGAATACACCAACCTCATACTCGGAGCGAAGAGGTGTTCTTCTGTGTTTCTTCCGCTCCAGTTGAGAAGCCACGAGTCGCCGTAGATGAAGCGATTGACAAGCGTGGTCACGCCCGCAGCGTACGGCGGAACAATCTCTACGGGCCTGTTCGGCGGGATCATCGTCGATCCCTGCAAGCGTTCGCCGCCGGGCAACAGTGCGGTAATCGTAACAGTGTCGCCCGGGTACATCTGATAGTTGTTCGTATAATAGTAATACTGATCGCCCGGATAGCGATTGATGTTTGATCGTTTCCCTTCGCGCAAGGTATCGTGATCGAAACGGCTGTGAAGAACCACGACGGCGCCCGAGACTGTTGGATCTTTCGTGTTTGTGTTCGGATCGAGTCCCTCCAAATCATACAAACGTTCGATCACAACTGACTGTGAGCCGTGCTGGTACTGCGTGTGTCGGGCAAGCATGCCATACAGGATGGGATGCGCGGCGAAATCGGTTTTGGGATTGACGGCATCGTCGCACGAAAGAGCGCTGAGCGCAACAGCTATCACGCAGACTGCAAGAATGTTCTTCGTCTTCATACGCCAACCTTGAGCGTGAGTGAGGGGGAGAATCTGAGCATGTAGATGCTTTGTCCGGTATCGCGATCGAAAAAGAAAATGTTCTTTCGATCATACACATTGATGATGCTCGCGCCGAGCGCGATGTCGGTAAAGCCAATCCGAAATTCCTTCGACAGACTCAGATCGAGCCGATGGTACACGGGAAGTCGCGTGGAGTTCTTTGCGCCGTAAAATGTCGCCGGCTCATACGCAGTCGAGCCGGATGAAGTGGGATCAATGATGAGTCGATCATAGAATCCGATGATCGGCGTAAAGGGCATTCCGGATTTCAATGTCCAGGATGCGCTCGCTTGCCATCCTTCCAGGAACGAGTAGCCGAGAAGAACATGAACGGCGTGCCGCGTATCGTATCGCGGAGCGTATGACACGCCGCCCCGCGTTTTGAACGACCAGCTGAGCGAATACGACGTCTGTGCATAGAAGTGGGACGACTGGAATTTCACCAGCAGGTCGCACCCGTATGCCTTGCCGGTCGTGTTCACATAGTCGCGCGCCGTTGCCGTGTATTTGCGTGTGTTCGGCTCGACCAGATCGATCATCGATTTGTAGTATGCTTCGAGATCGACGGTGAAGTCCGCGCCGATGTATGTCGTGATGCCGAACAGGAAATGTGCTGCCTGCTGCGCGTCAACATAGTCGGGGACGATGATCCAGGGCTCGAAGATGGAGATGAGTTCGTTCTCGTCCGCCAGCGTAATCATCTCTTGCGAGTACCATCCCGCTGCCGCTTTCAACGCAAGCCAATCGGAAGGTCTGTACGTCGCGCTGAACCGCGGCTCAAACAAGTTCGGGCGATTCTTGGAAATGCCAATGGGCTTGACGCGTGTCCCGAGGTGGAGCCCGAACGTATCCCATCGGTAGAATTTGTACTCTGCGTACAACGTCAGATCGCTGCCGCTTTCATCGAACGAGTAGCGTCGCCCGTAGATGTTCACCACCTGAAGCTGCGTCGTGATGGATTTCGTTTGCACGCCCGCCGATAATTCGTCGCGATTCTGATAGACATACGTGAGTCCTGCATCGAGGCTGATATCTCTGACGGCGTTCGTGCGCGGCACGGCGCTGCTGAGGTTGGGAAGTACTTCGGCCGTAAAGCCGCTGTAAGCAATCGTGAGATTGGAGTAGAGCGGACTTGACCATACCTTGTTCCAGTTTGCTCCGGCGATGGCGTTGCGCACGACGTAATCTTCCTTCCGCAGATCATGATTCATCACGCGGTCATCGCTGAGAAAGCCGTGCGCCATGAACTTTCCATTCTTTGAGAGATCGGGGTTCGCGTAGTTTACTTTGAACGAGAGATCGTAAAAATCAAACGGCGCCTGCGTTCCTCCCAAATAGTTCTTGAAGATTTTTGCATTGTAGCTTTTTCGTCCGGTCACGAGAAACGAACCGTAGGGGAGAGGACCCTCGACGGCAAGTTTGCCGGAAAGGAATGACGCTTGCGCCGAGCCGCCGTAACGGTTCTTGTTGCCATCGCGCGTTGTCACCGTGAGGATGGAAGACAATCGCCCTCCGTATTCCGTGGCAAATCCTCCGTTCTGAAATTCCATCGCGGAGATCATCTCCGGATCGATCACGCTGTAGATTCCCAACGCATGGAACGGATTGTAGATGGTTGCTCCATTCAGCAACAGAAGATTCTGGTCGCTGCCGCCTCCGCGCACGTAATACTTTGCTGTCACATCGCCGGTCGTGCTCACGCCGGGAGCGGATTGCAGCACGCGGAAAATGTCCGATTCGAAACCCGGCGGCGTCATCTCAATCTCGCGCGAGGTGATCTTCTTGATGCCGAGATCGGTTTCAGCGGCATGCGTGGCGCGCTCTTGCGTCACCACCATCTCGTCGAGCCGGATATCAACGGGGACGAGAGCAATGGTAAGCTCGGCGATCTCGTCGGGCGCAATCGTGACGACAATTTCCCGAATTCTGAAACCGACGTGAGAGAAACGGATCGTGTGTTTCCCCATCGGCAGAGCAGGAATGAAATAGTATCCGCGAACAGTCGACGTGGCGCCGCGTGTCGTGCCTTTGACAAGCACGTTGGCGTACACCACGGCCTCGCCATTGATCGAGTCGCTGATAAATCCGCGGAGCGATCCAAGATCGGATAGTGATTCGGCGGCAAAGGAAGTTGAACCAAGAATGCAGCAAGAGTGCATCAGCAGTGCAGCAAGCAGGAACTTGTTCATCTGAGAAAAGGAATGTGTGCAATTACCAAACTACGGAATGGAAAACAACGACAGGGGGAAGTCCTCCTATTTCAGAGTACGGAGAAAAGGCGGGACATTCAAGAAAGGAAATCCAAGCAGAGCCTAGAGCCAAGAGCAAACGGGCAAGAGCATTTTTTTTTGTGGGGCTTCCGGCCGGTTCTCCCCGTCAAACCGACGGTGTATGCCGCGACGCGAGACCGTCTACCTCGCGACAAAGCGTGTCGCCCTTGGTCTCGGCGGAGTTTGTCGGTAGTTCATTCACCATTCAAAATTCGCCATTCACTATTAAGCATTCGGTTTTGAAAAGCACTTCTTAATTGTGAATAGATAATTATAGATAATTGTGAATTCTAAACCGAGGAACGCAATGGTCAACGATCAACGATCAACGATCAACCATCAACCATCAACCATCAACCATCAACCATCAACACAATGATGAGCCACCACGCCGCGGTGGTTGCGATTGACACAACGATGCCAACACTCACCATCAGACTTGCGAGTTTCGGATTCAGCCCGTATTCCGTCGCGAGAATTGCCGATGACACCATCGGCGGCATTGCTGCTTCAAAGACGCTCGCTTGAGCGGCAATTCCTCTCATGCCGAAGAGAAGCGCAACAAGCAGCACAAGAGTCGGCCCGATCAGCAGCTTGTACGCCAAGCCAATGGTGAGATGGCGCAGCTCGCCCTTCCAATCCGAAAACTGAATCTGCATGCCCACGGAGAAGAGCGCGAGCGGCACGAGCGTGAGAGCGAGCTTTTCCAACAACGGATTCAAGAACGTGATGTCAACGAAGCGAGGAGCGATCACGCTGACGACGAACGCGACGAACGGCGGAAACGTGATGATGTTCTTCAGGATCTTGATTCTGCTTGCGCTGCCGCGATGCGCAGCGTCCACCGCAGTCATCACGCCCAGCGTCGAGAGCGCAATGAAAGTCAGCTGATCGCAAATCACCGCAATGCGCAGACCGTCGTCGCCGAAGTACGCTTGCGTCAGCGGAAAGCCGACGAAGGACGTGTTGCCTAGTCCCGCCGTAAGCAGCAGCGCCGCCCGCGTTGGCGCATCAAGTCCAACACGATTCGAGAGAAGCCTCAACACAGCCCACGCGCCAACCCACACAATCACGGGCATCACGAGAGGAAGTATCAGCGCAGTCGACCACGTAATCGCCGGAAGGTAGAGCAGCGCAACGGAAGGGAGGGCGACGTAAAGAATCCACATATTGATGCCTTTGTGCGCATCAACCGGAAGCAACTTGAGCGTTCGAAGAGACCAGCCGGCGGCGAGACAGAGCGCGATGAGAACGAAATTCATCCGACGATTCCTGCAGACCAGTGAGCGACGGTGTTTGCCAGCTCGATCAGTACATCGCCGTCGGACTTCCCCGTTCGCTTCGGAACATGAAACGAATGATCTGCTTCATCAACAACAAACAGCGTTGCTCTCTTGCCTAGCTTTTTGCAGACAGGCTTCAGCAGCGAGAGATCGGCAAGAGTGTCGCGCGTGCCTTGCAGGAATAGCATCGGCGCTTTTACTGCCGAGAGATGCTCTGCTCTCGCATCGGAAGGTTCGCCGGCCGGATGCAGCGGGAAACCGAAGAAGACGATTCCCCTTACGCCTTCGAGCCGCGATTCCGATGCTGCGAGCGACGTCATGCGTCCGCCCATCGATTTGCCGCCGGCGAAGAGCGGAAGGCCGTCCGCAACTTCATTGGCAAACGCGACGGCAGATCGAACAGTCGCAAGCAAAACCGGCTTCGTGTCCGGGCGTCGCGATCCTTTCTCCGTGTAGGGAAACTGGTAGCGCAACGTCGCGATGCCTAACGACGCAAGCTGCTGCGCCATCTGTTCCATGAAGCGGTGACGCATATCTGCGCCCGCGCCATGTGCGAACAGAAGCAGCCTCGACGCGTTCTTCGGCTTCATCAGCAACGCGCTGACAGACCCGACGGCGTCAGTAACGGCAAAGGACAATTGCTTGGACATGAAGGGCATCGCTTACATTGAAAGTAAGTTGAAGGTACATTGGCAGCAGCGGAATGTCAACTGTTGTTTCGACGGAGCAATGAGTCAGAAAAGAATGCCCACTGAAATGTGAACAACAGACATCGACTGTTTGAGCTTGGGTTGAGAGGACGTGAATTCCGGCTGAGAAGAAAACAACCGTGCGGCAATTTCTATCGGACCCACCGCAAATCCACTCGACACGCCGTACGCATAATCCAATCCACCAGTCGCTTCTTGCTTGAACGAAGCAGAGTTTCCGCCCATGACAACTTTCGCGTCTATTGAGGGAATGATCGCAAATGCGACGCCGACATGCCCGTGTAAAAAGAACGCCGCCCGATCAGTCACGTTGACGCGAAAGCCCAATCCGATCATTACCCAAATAGATTTCCAACTCTCCACGCTCACCGTGACCCGTGCGTTCTGCGTCATGAATCGTGAGCGCATCAATTCAGCAAATGCCACTTCGTCAACCTGATTGATCGAGAGCAACGCGGTAACGCTCAGATCGATATGGTGGACAGCTTCACGAACATATTCGCCACCAAAGAGAACACCACGCAAGGCGAATCCGCTTTCGTCCTCATCTTTCGTAGCGGCAAAGTGACCGAATGGAAAAGACGCGCCGACAAACAGCGCCATACCTCGATAGAGTTCCGGTTTCTCCAGCGAAGCCTCGCCTTGCGCGAAGCCGTTCCCCCACAGAATTGCAACAGATATGAGTACAAACAGAATTCTAGTCATTGCGATGTCTCTCACTTGACCGCGCCCTTCACTTTTGCGACGACGTCGTTGGAGTAGTAGTTGCACACGCCTTTCTTCGCGACCGGTTTGATCTTTAACTCTTGGATTGCCTTCTTCACCTTTGCGTCGGAGACGCCGAGTGTTTTTGCGATGTTGCCTGCGGTGAGTTGGTCTGAATTGACTGTTGCCATGACGTGATCTCCTGTTGTTGAGTTGTTGAGTTGTTGGGTTGTGGAACTCGACTGTGGTTCATGAGTTCAAGCTCTTTGTGTCATCGATTATCTGCTTACATCAAGCGTGCTTCGGATTGCATAAAGCACTTCCGCCGGCGAGTAGGGCTTCTGGACAAACTTGCTCAAGCCCATCTGAAGCATTTCTGCTTTTATCGCAGGCTCGACGAAACCGCTCGCGATAATCACGCGCGCCTTCGGATCGAGTGCTCTGATCCGCCGAAACACCTCATCGCCTCCATACTTCGGTAATCCGAAGTCGGACAGAACGACGGCGATGTCTTGCTGATGACGCTCGAACAGTGCGAGGCCCTGTTCGCCATCGTAAGCGGACAAGACAGCGTATCCGTTGGCGACAAGGCTTGTCCTGAGCATTTCCGCAAGCATCTCCTCGTCTTCAATCACAAGTACCGTTTCTGTTCCACCGGCAACGTTGCTCGGATGATCGCGCTGCGTCTCGTATGATTCAATCATCGGTTCTTCGATGGGGAAGTAGAGATTGAACGCTGTTCCTTTGCCCACCTCCGTGTCAACAGCAATCATCCCGTGGTGACTCTCGACAATCGAATACACGAGCGCGAGTCCGAGGCCGGTACCGCGGCCCGGTCCTTTTGTGGTGAAGAACGGATCGAAGATGCGTTGCTTCGTTTGCTCGTCCATGCCCGTGCCCGTGTCGGAAATTCTGGCCAGCACATACTCGCGTGCGGATGCATTCGGGAACCGCGCCGTTACAGTATCATAGTTCACTGTTGTTGTGGTGATGGAGAGATTGCCGCCCTTGGGCATCGCATCACGGGCGTTGACGCAGAGGTTGAGAATCACCTGATGAAGCTGAGTCGCGTCGCCGATAATCGACGGCGCTTTCGGATGCAAATCCGTTGATACCGTAATGGTCTTCGGCAGCGTTTCACGCAGCAGAGCGATCAGTTCAGCAATAATCTGATTGATGGAGAGTGATGTGAAGACCGATTCGCCCTTGCGAGCGAAGGTGAGAAGTTGCTTCACAAGACCCGCGCCGCGGAGTCCCGCTTTTTGTATCGACGCAAAATTGTTGGCAGCCTTCGTCGGGTCGGTAAGGGTCGATTCGCTGACCGCCGAGTAACCGAGAATGATCGCGAGAATGTTGTTGAAGTCATGCGCGATGCCGCTGGCAAGCGTGCCGAGACTCTCAAGCTTCTGCGCCTGAACAAGCTGCCGTTCCAGTTCTCGTCGTTTGTTTTCGTGTTGCTTCAACTCTTCTTCAGCGCGTTTGCGTTCCGTAATATCTTCCTTGATCGCGACGAAGTGTGTGATCTTTCCCGCGTCATCTTTGATGGGAGAGATCGATGCGGACTCCCAATACAACTCGCCGTCCTTCCGCTTGTTGCGGAATTCTCCCCGCCATTCTGATCCGCCCAGGATAGTCTGCCACATGTGTTTGTACTCGTGCTCTGAACTCGCCCCCGATTTGAGGATGCGTGGATTCTTCCCAAGGATTTCCTCGCGTGAGTACCCGGAAACTCTCTCGAACTTCGGGTTGACGTATTCGATGTTGCCCTGCACGTCCGTAATCACGATGGAGGCGGGACTCTGTTCGCTCGCGAGCTGAAGCTTTCTCAGACTCTCATGCGCGCGTTTGGCGGCGGTGATGTCGCGAAATACGCCGAACGTTCCGACGAAACGTCCGTCCTTATCCAACTGAGGAGTTGCGGTTACCAGAAGCACGCGCCTCTCGCCGTCTGCGCGTGTGATCGAAAGTTCGTATGTACTTTTCTGTCCGGCACTCCTTTTCTCGGTTTCTTGCTTGACTGCAAGCATTTCGTCTTCGTTCACGAATTCGGCAAGATTCCGCTGCGCCATCTCCACCGGCGACAGACCGAACATTCTCGCGCCCGCCGGATTGATGAAGGTGAACTGCTCGTGAGCGTCAACGATGCCGACTCCTTCTCCCTGATTCTCAATGAGCGTGCGATATCGCTCTTCGCTTTCGCGCAGCGCCTGCTCTCCCCGTCTCCTCTCGGCGATATCTCGCGCGATCGTGAGGAAGCCGACAGGCTTGGCGTGTTCGTCTCGGAGAAATGTTGCCGACAGCTCAACCCAGATTGTCGAACCATCCTTGCGATACACTTCAAGCTCAAGAATGGCCGTACGATCGAGATCGGCAGAGCCGCTTTCCTCAAGCGCCATTTGCTCAGCGAAAACGCGATTCGCTTTGTCGAAGGAATCAGGTGTAAGAACCTCGGCGAGCGACTGTGTTAAAGACTCTTGCGGTGTGAACCCACGCAGCTTCTCCACCGCGGGGCTGAAGTACAGCGGCTTCATGTTCAGGTCGAAGACCGCGATCGTGTCTGCTGTGTTCTCAGCAATCAACCGATAGCGCCTCTCGCTTTCCGCCAGCGCCTTCTCCATGCGTTTGCGGTCAGTGATGTCGGTGCCGAGGGCGATCGCCCCGATGACGCTGCCGTGTTCGTCGCGCTCGGGAACGAAACGAACACGATGCGACCGCAATTCGCCCTGCGGATTTCGAATCTCAAACTCCATCTCATCAGGCTGACCCGTTTGGATGACGCGGTCGAGCTTCTCACCATAGCCTTGAGGACGCGGATACTTGTCGGTTGGCTCGACCCGTTTGCCAATGAACGAACGCAGGTCATAACCGACAGTCAGATCGATGTTGTGGTTGACGTACGTAACGCGGCCATCTTTGTCGTACCGCATGATGTTGTCCGGCGAGCTTTCTGCCAGCGAGCGGTACTTCTGCTCACTTTCTTGCAGGTTGCGATACATCAAGAAACCGGTTAAACTATCGCTCAGGCGACGACTAATCTCCTCGAAGAACCGCTGTTCTTCTGATGTCCAGATACGCGGGTACGAGCATTGGTGTATGCCAAAGACCCAGGGCTTGCCGATTCTGGGATACACGGGAATAAACATCTGCGATTGAACACCGAATTGCTTGGCAGCCGAGATGGGTCTTTCTGTCCCGGCAACATAGACAACGGGGCCGTCTGTATTCAGAGCTTCGCGCATGTTCTCCGCCTCGCCGGGAGAAAGCGGGATTTCGATATTCAATGCCTGAGCGCCCGGATACTCGGGCTTCGTGGCCTCCATAGGCACACAGAACGTTGACACATCGGGATCGCAGGGATAGAGGAGCCATGCGCGGTCACAGTCAAAAACCGAAAGCACGACACCCAACGCATCCTTCATCATCTTATCAATGTCGTTCGCTTGTTGCATTGCCCGGTTGATCTGATTCATGCTTTCCAGAAACCGCACATGGACGAGCCGTTCCTGTTCTGCCTTCTTGCGTTCGGTGATGTCAACAAGGACCGCGATGTTGCCGACGATCTGACCTTCTGCGCCATGCAGCGGTGAAGCGTAAATGCTGTAGTCGATCGGCGTGCCGTCGCGTTTTTGTCGCTGCACTTCAATTCCGTCGAGCGACTTGCCGCTGCATATCCATTGGCGGAATTGTCTGAACTCCTCCTCTTTCTCAACGGAAACAGTAGGGAGAAACTTGCCCATCACTTCGTCTGCGCGCCAGCCGAGCATTTTCTCGGCCGCGGGATTCCAGACTCCCTGCACTTTTCCCTCGATGTCAAGTCCGATAATGGCTGCCGGCGTGGCCTCGATGATGGCTCTCAGCAAATCGTTCGACTCCATTCGCTTCTCAATCAGGTGGATCCGGTCCAACGTTATGGCGACGTGACTCGCCAATGCGGTAAGATATTCGCACTGCGACGCCGTTGGAACATGCACGCCTTCATCGCCGAACGTGCCTGTGCCAATCGATCCCAGATGCCTATCGAACAGAAGAATGGGCACATTGACGAGCGTACGATTCCCCATCTTTGCAACGATTCTCTTGTCCGTTCGCTCATCGGTCCGCGCATCCGCAACAACAAGAATTTCAGTTGCCGTCACTAACTCCTCAAGCATCCTGTCCCCCTCGACAGTGAGCGTTGCGATGTCTTCCTCCGACATCACCCTATCGACCATCGGACCTTTCGCGTACAAGGCTTTTGCCTGTTTCATATCCGGCGTGAAGAGGAATGCCCACACATTTTGATAGCCAACAATCTCTTTGACTTCGGTCTGCGCGGCGTTCAAAACATCGGCGTATGTTTGAGCCTGCTCAAGGTTTCTTGAGAGGCGAAGGAGTGATTGTGCATGTCGTTCACGTTCCTTGAGTGCAAGTTCAGCGCGCTTGCGCTGCGTGACGTCGTGAATGAAGCCGTACCAAATTATGCCGCCCTCAGGATGCGGTTGCGGATTCGTACTGCCTTCGAGCCAAAGCTCTCCGCGTGTAGGGTGCAGCACTCTGAACTCAATATGCCATGGAGTCATCGTGCGGGCCGATTCCCCAATGGATGCACTCACGCGTTCCACATCGTCAGGATGTGTCCGCGCAAGAAGCGGCGTCGCATCTTGCGCGACGTCTTCCGAACGCAAGCCATAGAGATGCTCGATTTGGGCAGAGGTGTACGGCATACAGGCCGATCCATCAGGCCTGATATAGAACGTGCCCATAAGACCAGGCGACGATTCGGCAAGGTTGCGGAATTCCATCTCTCGAGCAGCAAGCGTCTCTTCCGCACGCTTACGCTCGGCGCGTGTGCGCAGCACAATGATACCGAACGCCAGATCACCGGCGAGCTCTTCGAGAAGTCGTATTTCGCCCGGCGTGAATGTTCCCGGCTCGGTGGAATAGATCGTGAGCGCGCCAAAGGTCACGTTGTTGTCATCCTTGAGAGGCAGCGCAACATTCGACCGATACCCGCGTTGCAACGCGCGCTCACGCCACGGAGCAACACTCGGATCGGTGGAAAAATCCTGCAAGCATGTGCTCGTCCCCGTGCGGATGGCGGTGCCGGTGGGACCGTAGCCGAGTTCCGCGTCTGCCCACGTGATGTTCGCGTCGGAGAGATATCCTGCCTCGTTGCCCGCCCACGCAACCGGAC
>JACRFA010000105.1 GCA_016218065.1 Ignavibacteriota bacterium
ATGTACGATTGGATTTTTTGCAGATGCGCAAGAGAATTGATTGCGCCGATGTGCGTTGCTTCCTCCAACGGATCGCCGACACGAAGCTGTTTGGTTCGCGCAACAAGCTCGTCTCTGAATCTCTCGTAGATCGATCGTTCGACAAAAATGCGCGAGCCGCAAAGACAAACCTCTCCCTGATTCTGAAACGACGAACGAATCGTCGTCTCGATCATCTTCTCGAAATCACAGTCGGCAAAGACGATTGTCGGGTTCTTTCCCCCCATCTCAAGAGAGAGTTTCTTGAACATCGGCGCAGCAGCTTTGGCGATCTCACCGCCGGTCTTCGTCCCGCCGGTGAATGTGATTGCCGCGATGCCCGGATGCGCGGAAATAGCAGAGCCGACTTTGTTGCCGTAGCCGTGAACGATGTTCAAGACCCCGATGGGAAATTCAGCCTCCATGCAAAGCTGCGAAAGCATGAATGCGGTCATCGGCGTCAGCTCAGATGGTTTGCCAACGACGCAGTTACCGGCCGCGAGCGCGGGCGCAATCTTCCACGTGAACAGATACAGCGGCAAGTTCCACGGCGAAATCGCCCCGACGACGCCAAGCGGATTCCGCAGCGTGTAGTTGAGCGCCGTGTCCTCCATCGGATGCGCTTCGGTGGCAACATGCAGAATTGCGGTGGCAAAGAAACGGAGATTGCTGATCGCGCGAGGAATATCGACGCTGCGAGCAAGTGAGACCGGCTTGCCCTGATCAACCGACTCCGCGTGTGCAAGCTTTTCGACGTCGCGCTCAATCAAGTCGGCGACGCGAAGAAGCATGCGCGACCGAACCAAGGCGGGCGTCGTACTCCATGCGGGGAATGCCTTCTCCGCCGCCTCAACTGCAATCTGAACATCGCGCTCATCCGAATCAGGCAACCGCGAGTACACCTCTCCCGTCGCGGGATTGTAGTTCTGGATGAACGCTCCCGACATCGGCGGAAAGAGCTTGCCTTCGATGTAGTTGAGAATTTCTTCCGAGTTGTTCATGCGGTTGGTTCGAAAATTCAGTTTCAGGCTTTAGGTTTCAGGTTTCAGGATTCGAGGTTCAAGGTTCGCGCCCGATGATTCAATGGATGCAATGGTGCAATGATTCAATCCCTCTCACAAACTCCTGATCTTCCCCCCATCGACCGGAAAACTGACGCCCGTAACATAGCTTGCCGCCGGGGACGCGAGAAACGCGACAGCGGCAGCAAATTCTTCCGGCTCTGCAAATCGGCCCATAGGAATTTCCCCAAGCATTTCGTTTGTCACATCTTCGATGGTTCGTCCGGTCTTCTCTGCTTTTGATTTGATGAGAAAATAGATGCGCGCGGTTTTGGTGCTGCCGGGAAGAACATTGTTCACCGTAATGCCGAACGGTGCAAGTTCTTTCGACAACGTCTTTGCCCACGATGCAACTGCGCCGCGGGTCGTGTTCGAAACGCCAAGTCCGTCAATCGGCTGTCGCACCGACGTCGAGACGATGTTGATGATGCGGCCATAGCGTTCTGCCTTCATCCCCGGAATGAGGGCTTGCGCCAGCACGTGATTGCAGACAATGTGCGCGGAGAACGCTGCGACGAACTCCTGCGGATCGGCATCGACAATCTGGCCTCCAGGAGGTCCGCCGGTGTTGTTTACGAGAATGTGTATGGGAGGACGCGACTCCGCATAGCCTCGAATCCGTTCCGTCACTTGTTGCACATTGGAAAAATCGGCGACAATGTACTCATGCGATTGTCCAGAGCCGCGATCCAACTCGAGCTGCGTTTGTCGCAGCGACGATTCGTTGCGCGCCATAAGCATGATTGTCGCGCCGAGGTTTGCCAATTCGATTGCACTGGCCTTGCCGAGGCCTTGCGTGCTGCCGCAGACAAGAGCGCGTTTACCGGTAAGATCAATGTTCATGTTGTGAAAGCCCAGGTTATTGAATCATCGATCATTGAGCCATCGCGTCATTGAGAAGCAATCAACAATAACTCAATGGCTCGATGCTTCAATGGCACAATCTCGCTCACGATTGTGCGTAGTAGAAGTCCAGATTCCTCCTCACTTCTTCCGGCAACTCCGGCAACTTCGAACGCGGAATCAGGAACGTTGAAAGATTGAAGAGATCGGCAAACACCTTGTACTTATCGACTGTCGCTTTCAAGTAGTTGTAACCGGTGGAGCCGCCGGTCCCGATTTTGTTCCCGATCATTCGTTGCACCATCAGCGCATGACGGTAGCGCCAGGTCGTGAAGTTCTCGTCGATGTCCATCAACGCGCTCAATAGTCTGTATGGGAGATGAAGAATCGGTTCGTCGCGATAGAGCTCAATGAGCAGCGCAGCTTGAGTCGCCCGATGAGAAAGGCGGCGCTTTCTCAATTCCACCAACTCAGCATGCTTCTTCTCATCAAGAATGGCAGCGAAGTTTTCCTCATTCGCCAGCACTTCGGCAAGCTGCTTCCTCTTCTCCTCGTCAGTGGAGAGCGGATTGTTTAAGACCGACTGCCGATCCGCATCGAGCATGGCGTTCACTGCTTCTCGATAATGCGACCAGAAGTTGAAACCATGGAAGTCGAGGAAAGGTGTTCGTTCGAGCCATCGCTCAAGCAGTGAGAAAATCGTCGGGCCGGTCTCCGCTGCGCGAACGATTTCCTGATGCGCGTCGGCGAGATGAGAGTAGTATGCCTCTTTGTTATAGAGCAGTCGTTGATCCGGATCCATCCCCAGCTTGTTCTCGATTGTTCTGAACTGATAACTCTGAAAGCCGGACGCCGGATTCAGGAGATCTCGAAACTCCAAGAAGTCCAACGCAGTCATGGTCTCCAAAACACGCAACTCGTCAATCAACAACTTCTGAATCTCCGTGATGCGATTCAGCCGATGCACTGCGATGCCGACTTCTCTTTCATCAACATAATCCTTGTCGAAGGTCGCAATCACCGAGTCCATTTCATGGAGGATTTGTTTGAACCACAGCTCATACACTTGATGAACGATGATGAACAACATCTCATCATGTGCATGAATGCCGCGCTTCGAACTCTCGGGCGATTGACTATCGAGCAGCTTCTGAAGCTGCAGATAGTCGGCGTAGTAGAGGGGAGATTTGCGTTGGTTCATAGCCTTCTCAATTCTGAGCGGGGCGAAGAATTTTCTCTCTCACATTTGAGAACAAAGCTGTCTTCTTCATTCAGGATTGTAAAACGCAGCGGCAGACTTCGCGAATTACACAAATCCTTGCTTATGAATTTGAGTGTGCAGATCTATCGCCAACAGAAAACGTTGGCTCAGGATGTAGGGCAAACTCCACTGCCGCGTTCACGTGAATCTCCGTCGTATCAAACACCGGAACAGACGAATCCGCTTGCTTGATGAGAAGCGGGATTTCCGTGCAGCCGAGAATCACCCCCTCTGCGCCGCGATTTACAAGGTTGCGAATGATGGTCTTGAACTGCAGCTTCGTTTCATCTCTGAAGACTCCCTTCGCAAGCTCATTGTAGATTGTCGAATGAATAAACTCACGTTCGTCATCCAGCGGAAGGAGTTGCTCAATTTTCTGCGCGGCGAGTTTCTTCTTATAGAAATCCATCTCCATCGTATATTTCGTTCCCATCAACCCTACTCTCTTCACGCCGCGCCGCTTCACTTCGAGCGCTGTTGCTTCGCCTATATGTATGAGGGGAATGTCGATGGCCGACTGAATGCCTTCAGCCATGCAGTGCATCGTGTTGGCGCCGAGCAGCAGACAATCGGCACCAGCTGTTTGCAGTTTCCTCGCAATGTCGATGTAAACTTCCGTGAGTTCTTCCCACCGGTCTTCCTTTTGAAGGAGAGAAACCCCGGCGAACTCCACAGAATACAGCAGCACTTTCGCGGAATGAATGCCACCCAGCCGCCGATTCACGAGTTGATTCAGCAGTCGATAGTATTCAACCGTCGAGAGCCACGTCGTGCCGCCGATGAGTCCGATTGTTTTCATTGTGTAGATCGTTGATCGATGCAGTGTGAAAGGCTGGCGTAGATAACAGAAAGTCGGGGAGAAAAGCAAGGTTGAGACGCGGTCAGAGTCTTCTCATCATCTCTTCGAAATCCTTTGAAGAGACCCCGAGCGTTCTGAGATTCGTTTGAATGTGGAGAAGCGGTACATCCTTCTTATCTCCTCGAAAAACGACTGGACGTTGAAGAGAGCCGTCCCGCAAATCCCAGACTTCGTGGTCACCTTTTGTGCGCTTGTATTCGCATCCCATTTGCTTGAGGAACTGCTGAACTTGTTTGACAGTCTTGTGGCTCTAATTCTGGATGCTCATTGACATTCGTCGGCAACCATGCTAAATTTTTCCTGACAAAAGAATGGACAAATTCCAGAAGTTCATCGAGAAGATTCTCCTCGCACAACTGACGGAATTGCAATGAACTTGAAATACGAAATCATTCTGTATTGGAGCAACGAAGATGAGGCGTTCATTGCTGAAGTCCCGGAGTTGCCAGGTTGCGTGGCGCACGGAAGCACTCAGGAAAGCGCTTTGCAAAAACGCCAAAGAAGCGATTCAACTCTGGATTGATACGGCGAAGGAATGCGGTGATCCAATTCCAGAACCAAAGGGAAGACGGTTGACATTGGCTTAGCATTCAAGGCAAGATCTACTTCCTGCACTGCCCGGCGATTCTCAACAATCTCCCGATTGCACGTTGACTCACCGATGGAGTCGTTCGAACAATGACTCAATCCAACGCTCTCACGTGTGCCTCCACACTTTTCGCCAACGCCTCAAGATTGTATCCCCCTTCAAGAACTGAAACTATCGGCGCAATTCCCTTCACTGAGTCGGTCATCTTCGCGAATGAATCCTCCGTGAGCTTCATGCCGCCGATCGGATCGTCTTTGTGTGCATCGAAACCGGCAGAGATGATGAGCAGGTCAGGCTTAAACTTCTGCAACGTTGGAACGATCTCGTCTTCAAACGCCGCGAGGTACTTCACCTCGCCTGTCCCCGCGGGCAACGGAACATTCAGCGTGAATCCCTTTCCCTCACCGATCCCGGTTTCATTTCTGGCGCCGGTTCCGGGATAGAAAGGAAATTGATGTAGGCTTATGTAGAACACCGACGCGTCGTCCTCAAATGCGTGCTGAGTGCCGTTGCCGTGATGAACATCCCAATCGAGGATGGCGATCTTCTCTTTGCCGTGAACTCGTTGAGCATATCGCGCGCCGACGGCAACGTTGTTGATGAGACAGAATCCCATCGCGTTCCGTCGCTCGGCATGATGTCCCGGCGGACGCACGGCGCAGAATGCAGCATTGAGCCTATCAGCAACAATCGCATCGATGGCTGTGCAGACAGCGCCCGCAGCCTGCATCGCAACTTTGAATGACTCCTTCACCACAAATGTATCGCCCTCGTCCAACAATCCGCCGCCGCGAGCACACGTTGCGCGCAGCGCATTCAGATATTCTCTGCTGTGAACCTCCAGAATGCTTTCCAGACTCGCGGGGTTCGGCGTAACATGGTTCACCTTCTGCCACAAATCGGAATCTCGCAGATGCGCGATCAGGCAACGAAGCCTGTCAGCGCGTTCGGGATGACCGTCAGGCGTTCGATGACGCAAAAACTCTTCCGAGTAAAGAAATCCGACTCTTTTCATGCATGCCTTCCAGAGAAAGAGAGTTTTTTTTGTTTTGTGATGCAAGATAACAAGCATTTCCGAACTTTCCACGTACTTATCGTCGCATCACTAACGAACATTCCAGCTAGATCACACTTCACATGAGATACTCGACGAAGCTTATCGGTGGAAGGCTCGTCAGGCGTTATCGACGTTTCCTCATCGATGTTCAACTTGATAGCGGCACGGTCGTTACGGCGCACTGTCCGAACTCCGGAACAATGGTGGGATGTTCCGAGCCGGGGAGTTGCGTACTGCTGTCCGAAAGCAACGACCCGCACCGCCGCAACGCGTATACGTGGGAGCTGATTCAGATGAACGGCGCGTGGGTAGGAATCAATGTGGCGATGGCGCGCAAAGTTGTCGCAGAAGGTATTCAGGCGAAACTCATTCCGTCGTTGCAACACTTCAACGAGCTGCTCGTCGATGCTGAGTACGGACGCGGCAACAAGATCGACATCATGATGCACGGAACTGAACAGAACGTGTTCATGAATGTGTATCACGTCGCCTGGACAGAAAATAGCATAGCACGATTTCCGGAGACGCCGAACGCAAGAGCGCGCAAAGGACTCAAAGAGCTTACCGAGATCGCTGTGCAGGGACATCGCGCCATAGCATTGTACTTTGTACAGCGCGCGGACTGCGACACATTTTCCCCTTCTCCCACTCTTGACCCTGAGTTCAAAAAGTTGTTTCATGCTGCCACCAAGCAGGGTGTGGAAATCATGGCGTACCGGGGCAACGTTACTCCCGAAGGAATAACACTCGGCGCACCGATCCCCTGCGTTGCGGACTAAACTGTTCTCAACAAATGATGCGGAGTCATGCCGGGAGCTTCTCAACTGGCGGACGTTCTTGCCGATATTATTGAGGGAAAGATCGTCAAGCGCGCAAAGCATGAGTTGCGATGGAACGGGCGCGATGTGTCGCCCGAATTCGTAAACGTGCTTGCCGAATACGGCTACATCCCGACGACAGTCGATGCGCTCGCGGTTGCGCCCGGTGAACGCGTTCCTGCATTCTATGTTGATGAGGGATACGCGTATTTCGGCTGGGTATTCTGGGAGAAGTTCACGCAACTGAAACTTCGCAAACTCTTCGGCTCGATCATTCGTAACTCGCTGGGCGATTGGGCAATTCAAATTCCCGCGCAACGCAAAACCGTCATCTACGCCAACCCTGCCTTGAAGGCTGAGATGGATATTGAGAACCCATCCGGATTTTGACTTTCAATTCCAAGCAAAAGGAGTGAGCGAAGTATCTCCGATGATACAGGTTCTGCCGGCAGGCACGGCGGCAGGCGGGCGCTTCGCTCAGAACTAAAAAACATGCCCGAACTCCCCGATCTTCTCTACATCCAAAAATATCTGCACAAGAATATTGTCGGTCGTACAGTACTCGACGTTCAAGTGAAGCAGCCGATCGTTCTGCGGGTGAGCATGGAGTCGAGCTTCGAGTCTGCGATTCGAGGGAAGGCATTTCAACGCTGCGAGTTGAATGGCCCGTTCATTCGATTCGAGTTGTCCGACACGCTCGATCTGATTCTCAATCTCATGCTCGCGGGAAAACTGCAGCATCAACATCCGGGAGAAAAACCTGAGGGCTACCTCTGCTTTTCTTTGCTGCTGGATGATCGGACGAAGCTCAATCTGTGCGACGAGCAGAAGATGGCGAAGGCATATCTGACAAGGAGCGGCGAGTATGGAGGAATTCCCAAATACCTTCAGCAGGGAATTCCGCTTCTCGATCCGGCATGTACGTTCGATGTCTTCCAATCCCTCGGCGCAAAGCATTCGCGGAAGCAGGTGCGAGTTTTCATCAACGATCACACGGTTCTCAGCTCCATCGGCAACGCCTATGCAGACGAGATCCTGTTTGACGCCGGAATTCATCCGAAGACATTCGTGTACAAGCTGAACGCCGATGAACTCAGGCGACTCTACGATTCGATAGCTGCAGTCATGAAATGGGGAATCGAAAAGGTCGAAGCTGCTGCCCAGCCGATTCACGTCAAAGTGCGTGATCACATGAAAGTCAGAAACCGCAAGGGCGAACCATGTCCTCGCTGCGGTACGACCATCAGGCGTGAAGGAGTTCGCGGTTTCGACGTCTTCTTTTGTCCAACCTGCCAGCCGGCATCGAGGAAGACCTTCATCGATTGGAACAAAGTGAATTGACTCAATCCAGGTTGCTGTTCTCTTCGATCTGGAGTATATTTCAACTGCACGCCGTTCTTTTTTTCCCTTGTAGATGGAGGCCGCCATGAACTTATACGATCTTTTGCACACGCACGCGAACGAGATCCTGAACGAAGCCGTCGAGGCGATCGTTCGGGGTCGCGTAAAAAACTATGTCGTAGCCGGACAAGAACACACGCATGCGCGCCTGAAGGCGCTGCTCGCGCTCACTCAACGCGCGGTGAAGGAGAAGAATCTTCTCCCCATGCTCGCGCATGCCGAGCTGATTGCTTCGCAGCGACACTCGGCTGGATTTGATTTGTGGGAAGTGCAGACCGCGTTCAATGTTCTTGAAGAGGCGATCTGGAAACGCATCATCAAAGATCTGCCGCCGGATCAATTCGCAGAAGCGCTTGGCTTGGTAAGCACCGTGCTCGGCGCCGGCAAAGATGCCTTGGCGCGAAGCTATGTGTCGCTCGCAAGCAAAACCAAGTCGCCGTCGCTGAACATGCAATCGTTGTTCGCGGGGACGGAAAACTAAACCGCCTTTCGCCACTGTGACTTCCAATGTTGCAATGATCCAATGTTGCAATGATGCAATGTTGCAATGGTGCAATGATTTCAATCTCAAGAGGATCACAATGATTAGAACCATCTCCGATTTCGAGCACCTCTGGTCAAGAGAGCTGGAGAATACACAGAAGGTTTTCAAACATCTTACGAATGAGTCGCTGACCAAAGTCGTCCATCCCGACGTGCGGACGCTCGGGAGGCTCTCGTGGCATATCGTGACAACAATTCCTGAGATGACGGGTCACCTGGGTGTGACGACAAGCGGGCCAAAACAGGATGATCCAATTCCTGCAACTGCAAAAGAAATCCTTAAGGGATATAGCGACGCAGCCGTTTCGTTGTTAGAGGACGTGAAGAAGAACTGGACCGACGCAACGCTGGAGGTTGTTGACGATATGTACGGAGAGAAATGGAAGCGCGGCTTCTCGCTGCAAGGCTTCGTTATTCACGAAGTGCATCACCGCGCCGAAATGATTGTCCTCATGCGTGTGTTGGGACTTTCCGTTCCAGGCGTGTACGGCCCGACGCGTGAAGAGTGGGCGCAATACGGGATGCAGCCGCCGGTAGTGTAAATGCGATTGCAGATTGTGGAGTTTTTGGATTGGTGATTTCTCAGGTGACACTGCACCTGGATGATGTCCAAGCAATCAACGATCAACTACCGAGGGCGACCGCCTGTCCACAATGCTTTTCGCTAACCGGTGGCAGCTTTCGAGACTCTCACCAAAACGATACGCTGTTCAGTTCTCAAGTCCGCACACTCTGAGCGGCTCTTGAATCGGTTCGTTTTTGTGCCACTGCCAGAGCGTGGTGATCGACGTTTCCGTCAGAACGGAGCCGGCCTTCAGCAACAACTGGCCGCTCAAGGTCAGGATGTCTTCCTTCAGTACCATCCCCGGAACTATCCCCGTCACTCTCACGAGTCGCTCATCGCCGAGCGGCTCATCGAATCTTTTCGCTCCGAGCATTTTCTGCAGAATGACGGGGTCGTACTTCTGCGGAGCGCGCATCATCTCATGCAGAAGGTCGGTGACATGCGACGTGCTGTGCCTGTGTGCAACAATATCGATGAGAATGTGCAACAGACGAGCGCCTCTCGGAATGTCATCCGTCGTCACCTCAACATGCACCGGCTCGCCGGATCCGTCGAGGTCTTTCGCCTGCAGCTCGATGATCCGGGCCACCTCTTCAAATCGTGGAATGTCTTTTATGACGCTGGCAGCCAGCAGATGATGGTTGCGCGCAACGGGGTATCGTTCGAGCGCGTCGAGGCCCTCCCGTGCAATGCTTGCCTGAATTGATGCGGGAATGAGCGCGGCGCCAAGATGAAACAACTCAAGGGCTCGCTGAATTTGCCACTGCTCTTCTTTGGAAATCTCCGGCGACATACGCAGGAATGCCTCGCCCAGCGCCTTGACCCGCGCGCCGATTGTCGCAACAGCGGGACTCACGTGACTCACAATGTCGCCCAGAACGCGAACGGATTGCGCGACTGTCCCGTCAAGAATTTCTGTGAGCTTCTTGTTTTCTTCATCAAGCGACTTCGTCAGCCACTGATTCTTCGTCTTCATGTTGTGCTGATCAATCCACTCCTGCACATGATTCCGCAGCCGCATGTCGTCCCACGGCTTTGCGACATAGGAGTGGATGCCGCCGATGTTGATGGCGCGTATTGTCTCGCTCTGATCCGCGTAACCCGTAATCAGCACGCGAACGGTATCGGGGCAGAGCTGGCGCACAATATCCAACACGTCGACGCCTTCAAGCGTCGGCATGCGCTGATCGGACAACACGAGTGCAAACGGACCGAGTTCGTCAATCACGGTACGAATGCCGGTTGCATCTTGCAACGTTGTGACAAAGCAGCGTTCCTTTCTCATCAACGAGGTGAACGATGCGAGCAACTGCGGCTCATCATCTACATACAACACTTTGCGGTTCTCAACGAAGGGTTCCATAGGTTCTCAACTTGTTGTGTTCGAAAGAGATTCAGGAAAAGCGATTTGTTGAAATTCAGGAATAGCGGCATCGACTCGTGGATCATAAGGATAGCCGTTGCGCCCATCAACAAGCACGCTGGCAATCTGGGTCACGAGCGTTGCCTCGCTTTCGCCCGCATGCGCGTGCTGATTCGCTACGGCGGCAACAAGCGAAGCGGGGAAATTCCAGTACGTCAAAATTGCGGCGCTTAGCTCGGCGTGGTTTGTGCCGAAGAACTGCTCCTCCCTTGCAATCGGATTCTCATGATCGTTCCGCTGAGAAGACTCGAACTCATGAAACAATCCGGGCGCGGAACAAAAGCGCAACACCAAACCGACATCGAGCATGAGCGCAGCCGTGTACGGTTCCTGCACGTCGATCTTCACGGGCCATTGTGCAGCAATCAAGCGCGCCACTTGCGCTCTGCGTACCGACATGTCCCATTGTTGTTCGAGCCGTTGTATCACCCAGGCATCGGAGCTTTTGTTGATGTTGTGAAACGCTTCGAAGCCGAGAACGATGTTGACGACTTCGTCTATGCCGATGAATGTGATCGCAGTGTGTACCGACGTCACCGGATTGCGCACGCTGTAGAACACCGAATTGGCAATGTGCAAGAGTTTGGCCACAAGCGCCGGATGTTTTTCCAATTCGTCAGCAACTTGCGCCTGCGAGTGATTCTCTTTGAGGAGATCGAGCAGGCGCATGTGCAGGCGAGGCGGCGACGGAAGACTCTTGTGCGAACTCAGAATCTCAAGCAATCGCTGTTGTTTGAGTTTTCTTTGAAGCGACACCGCAGCCCTGATCGTGGCGCGGAGATCGTCGTCGCTCCACGGCTTCATGATGTAGTGTTCCGCGAAGCCTTGTGAAAGGGCGTTCAGCACAATGGACTTCTCTTCGCAACCGCTCAGGATCATTCGAAATGCGCGGGGATTGATCCGGGCAGATTTCTCGAGAAGCTCCGTGCCGCTCATCTCCGGCATCCGCATGTCGGAGACAATGACGTCGGCTTCGTTTTGTGCAAGGAAGTCGAGCGCCGCCTGACCGGACGTGAAGTAGCTGATGCGATACGGTTCCTTGCGGAAGAGACCGCGCAATGCAAAGAGAATCTCCTCCTCATCATCAACAAAAACAATGGTGGGAGTGTGAGACTGTGCCGGCGCCAATGTGTGCAACGTGTTCATGCGAGCCCTGTCTCCGATGACGCAACCTCTGCCTGTGGATCGATCGGCAGGCGAATCGTGAATTCAGTGCCGCTGCCGATCGTGCTTTCCACCGTGAGCGAGCCGTTGTGCTTATCGATGATCGTCGCCGAGATCCAGAGGCCGAGTCCTGTGCCGCGGCCAACAGGCTTCGTTGTGAAGAACGGATCAAAGATGCGCTTGAGATTCTCCGCCGGAATTCCACAGCCGGTGTCCCGAATCGCAATCAGCACGTCCGCGCCTTCCGACCGGGTCGTGATGGTAATTGTTCCGCTCCCCTCAATCGCGTGAGCAGCATTGACAAGTAAATTGACCAGCACCTGTTTGATTTCGCCGACGTTGCATTTGACGGGCGGCAGATCGCCGAACTCTTTCTTGACGGCGGCTTTGTATTTCAACTCATTCCAGACGACAACCAGCGTCTCGTCGATCACCTCACTGATCTTTGC
>JACRFA010000106.1 GCA_016218065.1 Ignavibacteriota bacterium
AGCGAGTTGAAGGAAGAGAAGAAAGGATGTTTGTCATTCGGGATTATCTGATGTTCTACAGAGTCGAGGGGGAGTACATCCTCATCTCCCGACTTTGGGACGGTCGAAGAAATCCCGAAAATTTGAAACTCTAAACAAGCAATCATGGGTACATACTTTAGAAATATTTGGGAAGGCGTCTGGACTGTTCTCGTCGGGATGAAGATTACGTTCATGCACATGTTTACGCCGGCCGTGACCATTCAGTACCCCGACGTACGGCTGAAGCTTCCCGAACGCGCTCGCAACAGGTTGTACGTCAACATGGATGACTGCATTGGCTGCGACCAATGCTCGATGGCGTGTCCGGTGGATTGCATCACGATTGAAACATTGAAGTCAACGCCCGATGTCGATCTCGGGCTCACTTCTGTTGGGACGAAGAAGCGCTTGTACGTTACGCGCTTCGATATCGACATCGCGAAATGCTGTTACTGCGGACTCTGCGTTCCTCCATGTCCAACCGAATGCATCAAGATGACTGATGTGTACGAGTTCTCGGAGTTCGAGCGCACGAATCTCATCTACAAATTCTCGACGATGGCTTCGGCAGACATTGATGGAGCGAAAACAAAGCTTGCCGCGTACGAGAAAGAGCAGGCAGAGAAGAAAGCGGCTGCTCCCAAACCCGTTGCTCCTGCCGCAACACCCGCAGCGCGAGTTCCGGCAGGCGCAAAACCAGTTGGGGTGCCCGCGGGCGCGAAACCGGTTGGAGTACCGGCAGCAAAACCCGCGACTCAACCGGAGCCGTCACCCAACGATCCACCTACGAATTCTGATAACAAGGCATAGTTGATATGGAATTGTTCGACGTAGTCTTTTTTGTCTTTGCGTTTATCACTGTCGCATCTGCCTTCATTGTCGTCTTCTCCAGGAACATCATCTATTCGGCATTCTCGCTGTTGTTCACGTTCTTTGGTGTGGCGGGACTATATGTGTTGCTCCAAGCAGACTTTCTCGCCGTCACTCAAATTTTGATTTACGTCGGCGGCATTCTTGTGCTCATGCTCTTCGGCGTGATGTTGACGAACAGAGTGATCAACGTTGAACTGAAGACGGGGACGATGAATACCATTCCGGCGCTGTTGCTGGTGGCAATCGTTGCCGGAACTCTGAGCGGCTTGTTTTACACGACATGGAAAGGCGTTGCCGCACCGGAGGCAACACTGACTTCGACAACGAAAACGCTCGGCTCGATGTTGATGACAAGTTACCTGCTGCCGTTTGAAATCGCCTCAGTGATCTTGCTTGTGGCGCTCATAGGCGCCGCGATGTTTGCCCGAAGAAAATCCAAAGCGTAATTGAATCTCATGGAAAAGTTTGTCTCTGATTTGTTCACATGGCTTCCGCACGTCGGACTCACGCACTTTCTAATCGTGAGCGCAGTTCTGTTTGCGCTCGGCATCTATGGTATCGCGACGCGCCGCAATGCTATTATGGTGCTGATGGGCGTTGAGCTTGTGCTGAATGCCGCCAACATCAACTTCATCGCATTCTCGCGCTACGGCGGAGTGAATTTCGACGGTCAGGTGGCCGCGATCTTTGTCATCATTCTCGCCGCGGCAGAAGCAGCAGTGGCGCTGGCAATCGTACTCAACATCTACAATCGCTTCCAGACCGTCAACGTCGATGAAGTTAGTGCACTGAAGGAATAAACTCCATCCTGAGCCGTTGTTTGGCGAAGGATATAAGTCGCATAAGGAAAGCATCAGTTTGAATTGACAGGGAGAGATTCTTCGGTCGCGGAGCTTGTGCAGGCCGGAGGCGAAGCGCCTGCGCTGAGCGAAGTCGAAGCGCTCCCTCAGAATTGGAAGAGAATATGTCACAAGAACTCTTAGTCAACCTATCGATAGCAATTCTCCTCTTGCCGCTCGTCGGCTTTGTGCTGATGATGTTTTTCGGCAAGAAACTTCCGCGTCAGGGTGATTGGCTCGAGACGCTGTTGATCTCCACGGGATTGCTCCTGTCGCTCATCGTGCTGTACCAAAAGTTGATGTACCACCACGATGCAACGCTCTCGCTCAACTTCACGTGGATCGATTTCCATGATGTCCCCGGCATCGGACCTCTGAAGATCGTGCTCGGCTTCTAGGTCGATAACCTCGCCTCTATCATGCTCGTGGTCGTCACGCTCATCAGCACCCTGGTCCATTTCTTCTCGATTGGCTATATGCAGGGAGATATCCGCTACTCCCGCTACTTCGGGTACCTCGGCGTGTTTTCGTTCTCGATGTTGATGATCGTGTTGGCAAACAATCTCTTTCTGTTGTATGTGGGATGGGAACTCGTGGGACTCAGCTCGTACCTCCTCATCGGACATTGGTACGAAAAGAAGAGCGCATCGAACGCGGCGATGAAGGCATTCATCGTCAACCGCGTGGGCGACTTCGGGTTCTTCATCGGTATCATGATTCTCTTCACGACATTCCACACGTTCGGTCTCACGGAAATCTTCGAAGGAATCAAATCGGGTCAGATGCCGCTCGACAGCGAATGGCTCATGACGGCGGCGGGCGTGCTGATCTTCTGCGGCGCAATTGGCAAGTCAGCGCAGTTTCCGCTGCATGTGTGGCTGCCCGACGCGATGGAAGGCCCGACTCCGGTGAGCGCGTTGATTCACGCCGCGACCATGGTTGCCGCGGGCGTCTATCTCGTCGCGCGCACGTTCCCGCTGATGACTGCCGATGCACTCGTCGTGATCGCCTACATCGGCGCAATCACGGCGTTCATCTCGGCCACCATCGCCATCGCCCAAAATGATATCAAGAAAGTTCTGGCCTACTCAACGATCAGCCAGCTTGGCTACATGGTGATGGGACTCGGCGTCGGCGCGTACACCGCCGGCTTCTTCCATCTCGCAACTCACGCGATGTTCAAAGCCGGCTTGTTCCTCGGCTCAGGCTCGGTGATTCATGGGATGCATCATGCTCTCCACCATCCCGACGGTAGTCGGGATCATCATACCGACCCGCAGGACATTCGCAACATGGGCGGACTGAAAGGGAAGATGCCGGTAACATTCTGGACGTTCCTCATCTACACGCTGGCGATCTCCGGTGTGCCGCTCACGTCAGGCTTCCTGAGCAAGGACTCGATCCTCGCGGGCACGCTTGCCTTCAGCAGTCTGAGCGGCCACATGCTCATTCCCATTATCGGGTTCCTCGTCGCAGGGTTGACGGCGTTCTACATGTTCCGCGTTGTTATCCTCACGTTCCTCGGCAATCATCAGCAATCA
>JACRFA010000004.1 GCA_016218065.1 Ignavibacteriota bacterium
AGGAGTGATCGTGAAGCCGAAAGTCTCATTCTACTTCGTCCTCTATCTGATCGGCATTGTGAATCTGCTGGCGATCATCACCGAGCGCGACTACGCGCTGGATAATCTCATTCGTGACTACGAGAAGCCGCTGAAGATTTCCGTTCCTGCGGTGTCCGAGTTTCGGCTGGCGGAAAGCGATTCGCTTGAAGTGCTGATCTCGAATTTGAAATCGCAATCGGAGCGGAACTCGGTCCGGTATCATCTCATCGGCGCACACTCTTCCGAAGCGAATACGAACTTGTCTGTTGAGCCGGCGATCGACACGCGCTCGGGCAACGCAAAGTTCTTCGGCGCATTCAAGAAAGTTGGAGAATATCGCTACCGGGTCTGGGCAGACGTCACCCGGCAGCTTCCGAAGGAAGCAGGCGGCCAACGTGTGCGCACAGGCTCGGACACAGCGTCGTTTGCAATCGTCGTGACATCTGCGAAGAGCGAGATTCCGGGTGGCAAGTTCGCGATGGGCGTTGACAAGAAGTTCGAGCATTGGATCTCAGGCGTTCCGTACGTCAAAACCGTCTTCGTGAACGCGGATGCGCGCAAAGTTTCGCTCGCCGGTTTGCCGGCAGGTTTCCGTCGCGGTGAATCGACCGAGAACAGCATGCAGTTGATCTGGGATAAGCCGATGCCCGGCAAGTTGCAAGTCGGGCTGCAAGCAAACGCAGGGCGCAGGCTTGCCGCGAGTCTCGATGCCGCTTCGCTCGGCTTCACAATCGATGTTGAGCCGCCGTCGTGGAATCCGTCGCCTCAGAAGACGGCCTACTGGGGAATACCGTACACATTCCAAAGCAAGGTGGGAGAGCTGGATGTGAACGATTACGCGATCAGCGTATTCGCCAACAGCTCATCGCCGGTGAAGACAGTCTCGTCGGAGCAGTATCCGTTTGTTGTCGTGCCCGAGCGTTCATGGACCTCATTGACATTTGTTGCGACGTCGCATGCGGGCCACGAGATGCTGCGCACGGAAATTCCTGTAAAGGCGCCTCCGCCTCCGCAAATCAAGTGGACCAGCTCGCGGCTCGAAGGTGACGACTACGTAATTAGTTTTTCCGCAGAAGATGTTGGAGGCAAAGACGTGAATGTGAACTGCGTGCTTGTGCAGCCGGCGGGATTGAATGCGGTGCTGAGTGCGCGTCATGGCAAATCATTCACGTTCACGATCAAGAACGTGTCGGCGAAGCGTCCGCCTGCGCTGGTCGTGCGAACGTCGATTCACGGCATCGGCGGAGCGTCAACGCCGCTGGATAGGACGTTCCCGATACTGTACTGACGGTCCTCAAACTCTGAGCGTTGTGTGCGAAGGGTATGAAACTTGCGCTTGAATGGGAATGATTGAATTGTTGGATGGCTTTCGGCTTGCAGAGTGAACGGCTCGCGGAACCGTAGTTAAATGCAAAAGGGAAAATGATGCAACGAATAGTAAACTCACTCATGCTTGTGCTGTTGCTGGCGTGGGCAACAGAATCCGCGTCTGCGCAGCTTGCCAGCAGAACTCTGCTTCGTGACATCGGGCGCGATACCTCCCGCTTCATTGTCACGCCGACCGCTTTGATGACCGAGAAGATGATTAGCACGAGATTGCAGGATTCGCTCTTTCTCGTCCGTGAACGGATGGAGCAGATTTACGCGCTGCTCGACGGCATCGACCGGTACTCGTACAACTTCTCCGGCTTGCGCTCGTGGCGCATCAACGATTACGAGTTTCAGGACGTGCTTCGTGATGCAGTGTTCCGCGTAACGCGTGACTCGAACATGATTCTGGAGAAGTCCGATATCCAGGTCATCGCAACCCCGCCTCCGCACAACGATCTTGTTGCAGTCTATTTTGGTGAGAATGAACTGCAAGGAAAACGGCTGCGCGAAGTGTTGACGAACGACGAGAACATTCCTCTTCGACTCAGGCAACGACTGATCGCAAGCGGCCAGTTCGGGCAGGATCGCGAGCTTGTTGATCGCGGCTTCAAGATCGACAATCTTCTTCCTCCGATGCTCGTGACGGAAAGCGACAGTATTCTCGGCAACTTTGCGCGCTACAATCTGAGTTTGGATCAACGTACAGAACCAACGGTACTGAATGTTCGTCTGTTTGATAATGCCTCCATTCGATTCGGCAACGATTGGGGAGCAGAACTCAAACTGGGTAACGACGAACTCGGTTACCCCATGTGGACCAGCGGAAATCTTGCCGTCATGGCGCTTTACAAGCGGATCAAGCTGGGCGTTCAACTCCCCTTCGCTGGTGCGACAGAGGGATCGACCTTTCTGGGCATGCGCGTACGACCGCGCCGTCTGGACGGAACATATGGGGTAACCGGTGAATTTGATTTCGCGTTTGTCGGCGGCTCGTTTGCGTTCTCGAATCGACGCACCGACACCGACGGAACATTTGCCGATCCGGAGAATATCTACTCCGTGCGCACGTTCGGTCAGCTCTGGTACTCATACACGCTGAGCATCAACAATAAAGCAAATTTGATGCGCGTGAAGTTCGGCGCGGGCATGCACTCGGTCGCGCATGACGCGATGGTCGAGCGCGAAGGCAGAACAGAGATCACGCCGATTGACCATACGCGATTCTTCTGGAGTCCGTATCTCAAAGTTGAGTTCATGAATCAGCAGTTCTCCAACCGTTTCGGCGCGAGCCTGCAATACTACAAGGAGTGGGGCCTCGCGACGATGTGGCTTGAGATCATCAACAACACATTGCGTATCGAGCTGAAAGGGGCCGCTCCGCTGCTGCGCTCACGCTCGGCGTGGGAGCCGTCCCACTTCGTGGCGATCATGATTCCATACACGGTGAGTTTCTAGGAGACCGGCTCATGAAAAAGACAATCCTCGCCTCGGCGCTTGTACTCTTCTTCTGCACGCTCGACTTTACGCACGCTCAGATTGATCAGCTGCGTTCCAATCTGCAAACAGAGAAAGAAGAACTGCAGTCGCTCGAACGCGTTCTCTCACTCCTGAACAGCGGCGACACGACGTACGCTTCATACTTTCCCGTCTGGACTGTGTTGGATCGTAACATGAAGTTGAGCATCTACAACGCGTTTCGCAATCGCGGCAAGACGTTTTCGGAAGACGATCAGGTCGTCATCATCGCCACACCGAACATGAAGAGCATCGCCGATATCAGGATTGGGACCATTTCATACGGCAGACTCCTCGCAACGAAGGCGCTCGATCCTGAGCTGCACAAGACATTGCTCGAACAAAAGTATGTTCTCTCGAATGATATTCCCGCCGGCTATCGCACCGACACACGCAATCGCAAACGAGAGTTGATCGACAACCCGAATTGGGTCTCGCTTAATATCTCGCTGTTCGGAGGCACAATGAAGTTCGGCAACGACTGGCGGCTTGTTGGTACAGTCGGCAATGATGAACTCGGCTATCCCTTCTGGTCATCGGGACAAATTCTTGTCATGGCCGGATACAAATCCATTCAGCTCGGCGGGTATTTGCCTCTGCACGGCGGCGTATTTGAGACGAATCCTGCCGAGCGTCCGCTTTCGCTGAAGCCGCGCCTGCTCAACGGTAGCAGCGGCGTCGCCGGAAGTTTTGAGTTTGAATGGGACGCGGTCAAAATCAATTCGCCGCGCTTCACCTACGGCTCAATCGGCGGTTCGTTCGCCGTCGGCAGTCTTGATCGTCGCAGACCCGAGTACCTTACGTTCGATCTCAACAGACTCTACTCGATCACAACAATTCTACAAACGTACTACGGCTTCAACTATCAGTTCGACGACGAGAAGATTCTTTCCTCGCGACTCGGCGTGACCTATCATCGCGTCACGCTCAACCGCTACGTCGACAATGAAATTTTCCGTCACGGCGACGCAGAGGCGCTCATCACGCCGCTCGTGAGCGTCGAGTACCGGAACCTCGGCGCCGATTGGTTCAAGCTGCGCGCGCAATACTCGCGGCTCATGAGTCTGGGCGCGTGGGCTGAGATTGTTCCGCAGTACGTGTACGCCGAAGTGAAGTACGCGACGCCGTTGTTCCGCACGCCAAGTCCGTGGGAGCAGCGCTATTACTTATACGCGACGCTCGGCTTCAATTTCGATTTCTGATTGGTTGGGTACTCGGATGTTTTGGGATTGAAATTCTGAGGCTCGTCTCTCAGAGCCGCCGTGCCTGCCGGCAGGCAGGAAGAATCTAGTTGTAGGGGGACGCTCGATTCAATTTCTGATTGGTTAGCTCTCGGATGTTTTGGGATTGAAAAGATTACCGCCAAGACGCCAAGTGTACTTGAGAGAAGATCATAAAATCGATTGCGTTTCATCGCCTTGGCGTCTTGGGAGCCCTGGCGGTTTTCTTTCATCAGGGCTTTTCGTCCAGACCTCTAGCATCAACTCTCCTATCCCAGCAGCCTATCGATTTCGTATCGTTCGTGTGCAATGGCTTCTCCCTGAGTTGTGAACCACTCCCCATCAGCATGTTCACTGCGGCTGTTGGTGCAAGTGTACATTGTTTGCTGTCCGATGCGATCGGACATCACTCGAATTTCAACGCCGCGGTGTGTTGCTTTCGTTGTCGTCAGCTTTTTCATGTCGCCCTCTTATGTTGGGGATTGATCCCTGAATCGTGAACCCGTTTTCTTCTCATTTTCCCTCAACAAGAAGATGCGTCAGGAAACGCACGCCATGCACCCATTCGAAGAGCCACACCTCGACCCACTTGAACGGATTCCAGATATGAAGATACCATTGTCGCCAGATTCGTTGAACGTATGATCGTGTGTACGCGCCAGCGAACGGGTTGTGCTTCTTGAACCAGAGTCGCACAACCGAGGGAACTTCGATTTCGGGGATATCATCACGAAGTCTCTCGTACAGCACAGCAAGTTCACGCGCTTTCAGATCCCGCCAGTCCAGCACATCCTTCTTCGTCTTCACGATCTGATCGTAAAGCGCGTCTTCAACCTTGGATTTAGGACGACTGCGGAGCCACACCTCTTCGAGTTGGAAGAAGAGTTTCACGATTCCCCACAGTCGATGAACGATGGTTGTGCATCTGCTCCACCAGAACGGAAGAAATCCTTCCCGCGCAAAACCGGAGCGCCGATCATCGCGATGGCGTACAGTCCAGAAGCCGCAATTCATCGGGTGCAGCTGTTCGATCCGCGAAGCATACAAGTATGCTGCAAAGAAGAAGAGCCTGTTCCAATACGTGGACCAATCGTGCCGCCAGTGTTTGAGTACGTCCACCATATGTTCGGTCGAATAAAACTGGCCCCACGCGCTGCGATACGTCTCCATCAATTCATCTCGCGTCATACGTTCCGGAGCGACGGCAACATGCGCCGAATCGTACGTGTTGAAGTCCGCTTCCATCCAGCGGCGTTCGTGCCACCATCGCTGATGATCTTTCGAGCCGGGAAGGGGCGAGAGAATGTAGAACGATGCAGAATCAAATCCGATGCGCTGGAGTTCGGCGATGTCGCGTGTGACGCTTGCCGGCGTATCGAACGGCAGTCCGAGAATATATCCCGCATGACACGCAATGCCAAGCGAGTGCAGATGCGCTGCAAGACTGTTGTATTCTGAAATCTGGTTCTGGAATTTACCTTGAGAGCGGAGGTTGTCGCGATTCACGCTTTCCACTCCGAAGAACACCTGGTTGCAGCCCGCTCGCGCAGCCAGCGTGAAAAAGTCGCCCGGCGGAATCTTGCGGGCGGCAAGATCGCTCTGCATCATGAAGGTGAACGGAATGTTTTCTTCTTCACGCAAATGAATGAGGCCAGCAAAAAGTTCGCGCCATCGCGGGTTACGGGCGATATTATCATCTGTGAAAAAGCTGTGCACGATTCCGGCCTCGTGGTAGTTGCGACGAACGAACTCAATAACTTGCTCAGGTTCGCGACATCGCATCGTCCGTCCCTGGACATTGATGATGGTGCAGAAGTCGCACGCAAAGACGCATCCCCGGCCGGTATCGATCGTACTGTACGGCGATGCAAAGCCCTGCAAGTCGTCCTTCGTGAGGCGAGGAGTTGGCGTGTTCGAAAGGTCGGGCGTTGGATTCAAGAAATTGTAGAGCGGTTCTCGCTCTCCTCGAAGAACGTCTTCGACAATTGCAGGCAAGCGTTCGCCTTCCACTTCACCGGCAACAAGTGTGATTCCATTGAACATCGCTTCGCGGAGATCTGCGGTGAGGCCAACCATCGCGAGCATGCCGCTAACGTGAAAGCCGCCGATCAAGACCGGAATGTCGTGCGGCACGAACCGCGATGCGATATCCTGAGCGCGGGGAAACTGATTCGATTGCACGCCGACAAGCATGACGATGGTTCGCACGCCGGGCAGTCTCGATCGCGTGATGATCTCCTGCGTTGGTACGCGCTGAATTGCCTCATCAACCAGTCGAACGTTGAGCGAGATGCCGGAGAAAAAAGGGTAGTTCACAAGATCACGCGTCAAGGCGCCCATTTGCGTCAGCGTGTTGCTCCTGATAACCCCGACCCGCATCTGGATGGGATATCCGTCGTCAGTGTAGTTTGTCGGGCGAATAAGCGTTATTTCCAGCTCGCGCACGCCATAAGCATGCGCCGTATCGCACAAAGGCGACTCTACTGCTCCGGGGGATCGATGCATGATTTTTCACAGAACGTTCGACAAAAATTCTCTCGATACAACATACAATTCACCTGACAATGATGAATGGCCTGTAAGAGCGGAAAGGGGACCGGTCCTTTTGGGTTGGTAATTGCAGTTGAAATCAATGACCTGATTTCATAGCTTAATACGCAGTGAGCCAGCATAAACGAGCCTTTGATATCTGCATGTACTCGTTGTAGTGAACATAAAGATGTTCCACTCTGTTCCGCAAGAAGAGACCTGATGCGCGACAATCAACAACAAAGCTTCGCCGCTCAATGAAGAAGATCCGTGTACTTCTCATTGAAGACAATCGCCTTCTGCGCGAAGGGCTGGCCGCGATGTTGATCGAGCAACGGGACATCGCCTTGGTCGCTTCGGCGGGCAGCGCCGAGACCGCGGTGAAACGGAAGGGACTTCAGCCGAACATCATCCTGCTTGATCTGGGGCTTCGCAGTCAAAACAGCCTGCGCGTCGTTGAATCGCTCAAGCGCCACATCCCGTCGGCGCGGATCATTGTCATGGACCTTGCGCCGGTGCAGTCGGAATTGTTCGAGTATGTAGGTGCAGGTGTTGACGGGTTCGTTCTGAAAGATGCGACGCTCGACGACTTTCTTTCAACCATTCGAACCGTTGCGCAGGGTGGCAAGGTTCTTCCCACCTCATTAGCCGGCTCTCTCTTCTCACAGATTGTTGATCAAGCAACAAGCAAGGGGAAACGCATCCCGACCACACTTGTGAGGATGACCAGCCGCGAGCGCGAAGTTATTGACCTCATTGCCGAGGGACTGAGCAACAAAGAAATTGCCAAGCGGCTCTACCTTGCCACCGACACGGTAAAAGGTCACGTGCACAACATTCTCGAAAAGCTCGCGCTGCACACCCGCCTTGAGGTTGCCTCCTACGCTCACGCGCGCAGAACCGAAAAACCTACGCGCGGCAACAAAGACTCCGCATAATCTCCACCTAAAAGGACCAACCCCTTTTCCATCCCTTCGGTGTATTTCCCCATCGGTCAACTGTTCCTATGTTGTATCCGATGAGAGGATCGATACGTGTCAACCAGAAAGAATCGACAGCAAACACGCAAAAGTGTTAGGCCCACGCGCCGGGGTCAAGCAGACGCGCAGCAACTGGAAAAGCTCGTGAGAGCCGGCGTTGAGCAGTTTATGCTTCGGGATGCGACCATCTACGATTTCCTGAAAATGCTGCGGTCCGCCTCTCGCCGGGAGAGTGTCGCTCCGCATCCGCTCACGCGAGGAGTGTTCTCGAAGATCGTCAAAGAAGCAATCAAGAAACGTCGACAACAAAAGACAAAGAAGTAATCGACAATACATCCATTTTCAGAGAAGCGTTATGCGTAAGTTGCGCATTGGGGTCATTGACCTCGTCAGCAAAGGTCCAACGAAAGCTCTTTGGGCGCGCGTCATGAACGCGAATCTTGCGAGCATCATGCCGCAAGCAGTTGCAGTGTGGTGCCAGGAAGAAGGGCACGATGTCACGTTTCGGTGCTATACGGGTTTTGAGAATCTTGCGGAGGAGCTTCCCGAGAACGTCGATGTGGTTTTCATCGGGGCGTTTACAGAAGCGGCGCAACTCGCGTACGCGTTGAGCAATCAATTTCGCTCACGAGGCGCCGTGACGGTGATTGGCGGTCCTCATGCGCGCTGCTATCCACAGGATGCACAAAAATATTTCGACTACGTCCTGGGCTTCACCGATAAGTCTATCATCAAAAATGTGCTGGATGATTGCGCGCCGCACAGGCCGCTCGGCATTCGGTTATCGGCGGCAAAGCAACCCACACACATTCCGGGCGTGCGCGACCGGTGGGAGTTCATTGAAGCGACGCTGCGAAAAGCGCCTGTGCTCCACATGGTTCCCATGCTCGGCAGCGTTGGCTGTCCGTACACGTGCAGCTTCTGCATCGACTCAACAGTGCCGTATCAGCCATTGAGTTTCGACGTGCTGCGCGACGATCTCAGATTTCTGCTCACGAAATTCAAACGTCCGCTTGTCGGGTGGCATGATCCCAACTTTGGTGTTCGCTTCGATGACTTCCTCGACGTGATTGAGGATGCGGTCCCACCGGGCAGCATCAACTTCATCGCCGAAAGCAGCCTCTCGCTTCTCTCGGAACCACGCATGATTCGACTCAGGCACAACGGATTCAAAGCGTTCTTGCCGGGCATCGAATCGTGGTATGATCTCGGAGAGAAATCGCGAAGCGGTCACGCGCAGGGAATGGACAAAGTGCGACGCATCTCTGATCATGTCAATATGATTCTGCGATACGTTCCGTACGTTCAGACGAACTTTGTGCTGGGCCTCGATGTCGATGCAGGGGCGGAACCGTTCGAACTGACGAAGCGATTTGTTGATCTCACGCCGGGCGCGTTTCCCGGGTACTCACTTCTCTCAGCCTTCGGTGAGGCGGCGCCCATCAACTATGAGTATCAGCGCGAGAACCGCGTCATCCCGTTCCCGTTCCACTTTCTCAACAACAACAGCGCGATGAACCTGAAGCCGGTGAATTATTCGTGGTCGTCGTTCTACGAGCATGTTGCTGATTTGACACGATACACGTTCTCGCCTCGTGCGATTGCTCGCCGGTTGCAGGCGACTAACGAGTTCATCCCGAAGTGGTTGAATGTCGTGCGCGCAGTCTCGTCGGAAGGATATGGGCGGATAAAACACTACAACACGATACGACACATGCTGGATGAGGACCAACAGTTCCGAAGTTTCTTTGAGCAGCAGACTGACGAGATTCCACAATTCTATGTCAATCGGGTGAAACGAGATCTCGGCGCGATGTGGGAGTGGCTTCCCGACGGAGCGCTCACGCACGATCCCAATGCGTACCTCAAGTCCGAGCTTGAAAAACAGGCCGTCGTTCCGGAAGTTCAGCTCATGGTCGTCAACGAATAGTGAATCCGACTAGAAAGAGGGAGATTCCTCAGTCGCTTCGCTCCATCGGAATGACATGAGAGCCCTTTTCAACATCCTGTGGTTTGTTCGTTCGGCGGCGTGGCCGAGAGCATTCAATATTTTCTCACGGATCGGTCGATGCGGTCAGCCCATGCGAGTATGCCGCCGCTGAGGTTGTAGAGGTTGGCAAACCCGTAGCGATGTTGAAGTTCTGCGATAATTCTTCCGCTTCTGTTGCCGCTTCTGCAATATACCACCACCTGCTTGTCCCGGCTGATCTTGTTCGCCTGCAGCACGGCGACTCCCATCGGAATCAACTCACCACCAATATCAGCAAACGCTTTTTCCTTCTGCTCACGAACATCGATCAATTGAAAATCCGCTTTCGTATCCATAAGGGTTTTTAGCTGTTCGACTGTGATGGTCTTGATCGATTGCGGCATGACTCTCCCCTCCGTGTGGCTAATTCGATTTCAATGAACTCGACGGTAGTATAGCAAATTCAATCTGACCGCGCAAGTCGAACGAACCTCAAGGTCGCTTGCTAATCTGGGTGATGATGGATATTTTTCATGAGAGTAGATCCCAAGTCCCTTATGATCATTGTTGCCGATTCCAAAATTCCTCACGCCGAAGCTGCATTCAGACAGTTTGGTGAATTCCGCGTGTTCCCGACGAAGCACATGATTCACGAGAACATCAAAGATGCAGATGTCATTTTCGTCCGGTCGGAGACGAAGATCAACGCGTCGCTGCTCTCGGGAACACATGCTCGTTTCGTCGGCACAGCGACGATCGGGACGGACCATGTTGATCTCGACTATCTCGCGCAGCACAACATTGGATTTGCCAGTTGTCCCGGCAGCAATGCAAACTCGGTTGCCGAATACATTCTGGCGGCGCTGCTTGAAGTGAGCGCCCGGGCGAGCGTGCAGATCAAAGGCAAAACGCTCGGCGTAGTCGGACACGGAAACACGGGAAGCCGCGTTGCGCGCAAAGCGGAAGCCATCGGGATGCGGGTGTTGCTGAACGATCCGCCGCTGGCGCGGGCGACCGGCGATGCGCGATACCTGCCGCTCGATGCGTTGATGGACGCCGATTTCATTTCACTCCACGTGCCGCTGACGAAATCCGGCGATGACCCGACGTATCATTTATTTGATGAGCAGCGGATGCGCGCCATGAAGCCGGGCAGCATTCTTCTCAACGCCTCCCGCGGCGCAGTTGTTGACAACCAAGCCTTGAAGACGCTCCTGCACGATGCGTACTTCGGCGCGTGTGTGCTCGATGTGTGGGAGGGAGAACCGAAAATCGACGCCGAGTTGCTGCAACTCGTGACACTCGGCTCGCCGCATATCGCAGGCTACTCGCACGACGGAAAACTCAACGCAACGATCATGCTTCGTGAGGCCTTGAGTCGGTACTGTCGTCTGAGTTTGCCCGACGGTCTGGCATTGGAACCGGATGAGAACAGAGTGATTCATCTTTCTCCCAATCTCAACACACAACAGGCGCTTCATCAAGCCGTTAAGCAATGCTACAACATCGAGCAGGATGACGCTCGGCTTCGGAACATGTTGACATTGCCGGAAGAACAGCGAGCTGACTACTTCCGTGAGCTTCGCTCCAAATATCCCCGACGAAGAGAATTCAACAACTCGATCATAGTGGACTCTCACATTCTAAAAGAAACTCTGCGCATACTCTCAGATATCGGCTTCTCGGTCGCTGAACATGCACGCGCAAAAACGCAAGTTCAAATTCAATCAACTCCTTAACCTCACTCTCAACCCTAATCTTAACCTGACACATCACATGATTTGGCAAATACCCACACCAACCCGATTCGAAGGGAGGCACGTCCTCATTACGCGTCTCACTCCCGACGAAGACATCGATGATCTCTATGAAGTCTCGCACTCGAGGGACGAATTCAAACAACTCTGGAAGTACATGACATACGGTCCGTTCGGCAGCAAGGAGGAAATGTACAACTGGTTGCAGTCGATCAAAGAGAGCACCGATCCGTTGTTCTATACGGTGTTCAGCAAACAGCTGAAGAAGAAAGTGGGCATGTACGCGATCATGAGTCCGAAGACGCGGCACGGCAGAGTCGAGCTTGGGAATATCTGGTACTCGCCGCTCGTCCAAAAAACGATCGTGAATTCAGAAGCGACGTTTCTCTTCCTCTCGTATTTGTTTGACGATCTGAAGTATCGGCGCGTGGAGTGGAAGTGCGACGATCACAACGAGGCGAGTAAGTACGCCGCCACGCGTTTGGGCTTTACGTACGAAGGATTGTTTCGTCACCACATGATTGTCAAGGGGAAAAATCGCGACACGGCATGGTTCTCCATGCTGGATAGCGAGTGGCCAGAACGCAAGGGTGATTTTGAGCGGTACTTCGCGAATCCCGGTCTGTCGTTGACGAAGTTGCATGGTCGTCAGGAAGACACGTTACCACAAGACTGAATCGATTTTTCTCTTTTGCAACACTCTGCTCATGATGCGGATTTGTGTTGTTCGATCCGTTGATGAAAGAGATTTCATCCAAATGATCTAAACAAATTCGCGTGCGTCGTCGTTGTAGGGAATGAAACAGTGTGTACCACAAGAGGAGGGTGCAGAGATGAAGCGGCGCATTAGCATTGGCGTTTTTGTGTTGGTGTTTCTTGGCGGCTGTTCATCGGTGAACGTGACAACCGATTATGATCGCGACGCCAACTTTCGGAAGTATCGGTCATTCGAATGGATGAAAAATGGCAAGGCGGGCAATGATGAGCCGACGCTTCTGAACAGCGAGTTGGCCAATGATCGGCTGAAGAAAGCAATTGAGCATGAGCTTGTGGCAAAGGGAATCAAGCGCAATACGAAGTCGCCCGACATGTATGTGAAATTCTATTCGCGCGTGAAGGACAAGATCGACGTCGAACACTACGGCTACCGCTACGGTCCGTGGGTTTGGTCGTGGGGCGCTGAGAGTTATGCGGATCGCTACAAAGAGGGCGCGTTCATCGTTGACCTGATTGACGCGAAGACAAAAGACTTGCTC
>JACRFA010000107.1 GCA_016218065.1 Ignavibacteriota bacterium
GAAAGAATGCATCGAGCGCGCCGAACCATGTCTTTGTGCGTGCGCCGGTATTCATATCTGCATGACCGTACCAGAGTCCGCTTTCTGTCTCGTGAGCAAGATACGTGTTGATTGCAACGATACTCGAATCCCACATCGTTGCAAAATCATCATCCCCAAAGAGGATCCTGGATTTTACCATGTACTCGTAATATGAATCTATGCAAGCACTCAAGTGACTGTCCGCGTCCAACCATTTCCCTGTTTCCGCATCGATCCACGTTCCAACAAGTCCGATTGGCGACCGCCTGTTGTAGATCTGCTGAACGGCATTTTTCGCTATAGTGTAGTATTCCAGCTTGCCAGTAAGCTTGCTCAACGTACCGAATTCGACAAGCAACGTACCGACCTCGCCTGGATTTGTCCGGGCATTGCGCGTTGCTCCGGTCTTCAGATTCACATCGACATAGGGAATTCCCGTCGGTGATTTGAAAACCGGAAGGAGACGCGTTCCTAAATCGTCAGCCAGTTTCAACAGCCGTTCGTCACCTGTTAGTTGGTAGCTCGAGAGCAATCCACCGAGCAGCCTGATTGTGATCTCAAAATTCTTCACGTAGGTGTCCTGGTCGAACGAAAGATGTGTGACCAGGAATTCTCGTGTGGTATCCGCCTCCTCTTTCAGTCCCATCAAGATCATTGTATCGAGGGCATCAAGTATCGACATGTAGAGCGGAACGCTGTACCAATCATAGTACGATTTGCTGAGAGGTTTGAGTCCGTCGTGGCCCCATGCATATTTTTTGTAAGCGTTCCAGGAATGAAGAAACTCACTCCGCACTTCTTCAGCAAGCGCGGCTTTGTCAACAGTCGATGTGTCTTCAGGAGTGGGTCGGGGTGAAGCCTGACCAAGACTGAAGAGACATAAAACGGCGATGAAGGTGTTAATCACATCGTACTCCGATTCGTTGAGAAACGTGAAATGAAGAATATCAGCGGCGTTGCGCAATGCGGTGCGGTGATCGCCGTAGCTGAGAACTTGATGGTTCTACTGCTGAAAAAAGGATTATCCACTTGACTAAAGTATTCGGGCATGGAGCGTGACGATAGAGAGGGGTGGCAGGTGCACGACGCATCCGGCACCGTCAATATCTGCTGAATGCTTTTGCGGGGTGATGACATGAGGTTCCTCGAATGTATTGCATGCATTGAAATTCTGGTTATGCAATATTTCGGTGACGACGTCGCTCAATACGCCATGAGGAAACACGCATTGCACATTCATAGCGACGTCATGTTTCGTGTTCACCAAAGTGAGAGCAACTGTTTCTTGTCGTCGCGATACTGAAACAGAGAAATCTGTCACATCGTCCGGATGGTGCTCAACCTGAACCGACATGTTCCCTTTGTGAATGCGAGACATCTTCAACGCGTAGTACGTCGGTGTGCGTATACAATCACGCTCATGTGTCAACAGCGGAGCCTGCAATACGTTCACGATCTGCGCGAGGTTACACATCGACAGGCTACTGGCGTTGCGGTGAAACACATTCAGTCCAAGCGCTGCACCAAGTGCATCCTTCATTGTGTTTTGTTGCCACAGTCTGCCGTGGCTCTGTTCATCCTTCGGATCGATGATGTTCCATGTTCCCCATTCATCCACCAAGAGATCAATGCGGTGGTCACTCCCATGATCGGGGGCATACCGGTCAATGAGCGCCCGTTGCTCCTGTATCGCCTTTTCCATCGAAGTGAAGGTAGCAAGCTGCTCGCGCATTGTCTCGATTGTGTAGGAGGTGGATGTACTTTTTCCCCAACTATAGTAGTGCATGGCAAAACCGCTTGGGCGAAGAGGAAATTGACGTTCGCGTAGCGCGGTAAAGAATCGTGTTGTCCAAGCGTGAGTATTGCTTTCCGGACCGACAGCAATCAGATACGGCTCAAGACCTTCGAATGTATGGAGGTACGTTGCAAAGCGGACATACGACGCGGCATATTCCTCAGGAGTCATGTGACCACCGCATGCCCAGCTTTCATTTCCCACTCCCCAATACTTTACACGGAACGGCTCAGAGGCTCCGTTGGTACTGCGTTGATCGGAAAGAGTGCTTCCCGAACCCTGATTACAATACTCCATCCAATCACGAAATTCTTGCGGCGTTCCGCTGCCCACATTTCCAGCAAGATACGGGTGAGCGTTGAGAAGTCGGCATAGCTCCATAAATTCGTGCGTTCCGAAACTGTTGTCCTCAATGCAATTTCCCCACCAGATATTCACCCTCTTGGGCCGTTCCGTCGGCGGACCAATGCCGTCACGCCAATGATAGTCATCAGCAAAACAGCCGCCCGGCCAGCGAAGAACGCTGATGCCGAGTTCCTGCAAGTACTCCACTGCCTGTTTGCGAATGCCGTTGATGTTGGGAATGAGTGAATTTTTCCCCACCCATATTCCGCCGTAGGTTGCAGAACCGAGGTGCTCAAGGAAATGCCCGTGCAACTCGGGCTTGATGATACCGATTTCATCACGGAGGTGAACAATGATCGTATGGCTTTCTGTGATCATGTTCGATAGAGAACAGGAAGGCTTCCCATAAATAGAACTATGACAGGAAGGTGTGATCGTATATGCAAATTGTTTTGCATATGAAATGAGGATTGAATATGAAGCCACTCCAACGTAAACATTTTTTTGGATAGTTGTGAAGGCCATGTCATGCTACTTGATTTTGCGGTCGGGATTGTCAACATTGCCACGTAGTCGCTTCCGTTCACGGTCATTTCACTTCTTCTCTCACACAACAAAACATCATGCGGATCCCCGGGTCCGAAAATTTTCTGAGATTTCAATTCACTACACAATTGAGGCAGGCAAATGAAACTTGTCAATGTTCTTGCATGCATTGTTCTCATTGGAGCGGCCATGTCGGATGACCTTCGATCGCAGCCATCCAATTTCAACGGTCTGAATATGAACTTGGGAAATCTCTCTCGCCTTTCGCGCTCGCAGACTCGTTCCATCAGTCCGGAAAACTTCACCGGCGAAAAAGGAAAAGGCGGGATGGCGAAGCAAGGGACCGGAGTGAAGGCCGCGAAGGATCTTGGTCAGGGTTGGAAAATCTCGCCCTCAATCAGAATCGAACCTGAAACAACATTCACGCTCGCAGACATCAAGGGGCCGGGAGCTGTGCAGCATATCTGGATGACGCCGACCGGCAACCGGCGGTTTTCCATTATCCGAATTTATTGGGATGGAGAGACGGAGCCATCGGTTGAAGTGCCGGTGGGCGATTTCTTCGCAAGCGGCTGGGGACAATACGAGCAGTTGTCGTCGCTTGCAGTCTGTGTCAATCCCGGAAGTGCATTCAATTGCTACTGGGAGATGCCGTTCCGGAAGTCATGCAAAATCACGCTCGAGAACATCGATGAAACTGCGATGGTTCTCTATTACCAGATCGATTACACGCTCACGCAGGTTCCTGATGACGCCGGATACTTCCACGCGCAGTTCCGACGTGCAAATCCGCTTCCCTACAAATCCGACTACGTCATTCTCGACGGCGTGGAAGGGTGGGGTCAGTATGTCGGAACGTACATGGCGTGGGGTGTGCACAATGATGGATGGTGGGGTGAGGGAGAGATCAAATTCTTTCTTGACGGTGACGAACAATTTCCCACGATCTGCGGAACGGGAACCGAGGACTATTTCTGCGGCTCGTACAATTTTGAAAACCCGGAGACAAAGCAGTATCAGAACTTCAATACGCCCTATGCGGGATTGGCACAGGTCATCAAGCCCGACGGCGTGTACAGATCACAACAGAGGTTCGGTCTGTACCGATGGCACATCATGGACCCGATCCGGTTTCAAAAAGATCTCCGTGTCACCATGCAAGCACTCGGGTGGCGTTCCGGCGGACGGTACTTGCCGCTGCAGGATGATATTGCATCCGTCGCGTTTTGGTACCAGGCTGAACCTCATGCACGCTTTCCCAAACTTCCTGACAAGGATTACCTTGAAGTGCGTTAGCGTTGGCTTCCGGATCCCGGAGGTGTCTTGCCCGCTGAGCGCCACATGAACATGGGATTGGTGTCGCGACTCAAGCGATGGTATGCTTCTCCGTTGTGGCGTGCAATAGTCTCTCTCTCGCTCGTGATGTTCATTGGTATCATCTTCAATGCGGATGGTACGTTTCTTCAGTGGGATACGCATCGCGACATGTTGCGGCAGATTTCCGTGTATGGGATTCTCGCGTGCGGCATGACGCTGGTGATTATTTCTGCCGGAATTGATCTTTCCGTGGGAAGTGTGCTCGGGCTTTCTGCAGTACTGTTTGCACTGTTCAGCATGCATTTCAGTTTGCCTGCGTGGGTAAGTGTTCTTGCTTCGCTCACCGTTGGCGTACTGTTCGGCGCATTGTCGGGCGGGGTTATTGCCCGATTCAATGTCCAGCCGTTCATTGCAACGCTCGGCATGATGGTGTTCGCACGTGGAGTTGCAAAATGGGTTTCGGGAGGAGAAAAGATTTCTACCGCCGTGCTTCTGCCGGATGGAACGTACAATTACGTTGAGCCACCGGCGATCTTCAACTTCATCAGCTCGAGAATCCTCGGCGGAAACATCGCCATCGTCACCATACTGTTCATTGCGTGCGTGGTGTTCTGTTGGGTTATTCTGGATCGGACATATTGGGGACGCTACCTCTACGCCATTGGCGGCAATGAAGAAGCGGCACGACTTTCGGGAATTCCCGTGCAGCGCATGAAGATCGCAGCCTACGGACTCAGCGGATTCTTTTGTGCGGTTGCCGGAATTTGTCAGGCTGCCCAGGAACTGCAAGGCGATCCGGAAGCAGGAAGTACCTACGAGCTGACAACGATTGCGATTGTGGTGATTGGAGGTACGAGTCTGCGCGGTGGATCGGGCAGCATCTGGCTCACGCTGCTCGGCAGTTTGATTGTTGGTTATCTGGAAAAGATCCTGAGCATCAATGCAGTCGGAGAAGAGAGCCGGCTCATGCTCACCGGTGCGATTATTGTCGGCGCGGTGATGCTGCAGCGTAATGCGCGACGCAACGGATGAGGAGTTCAACTTCACCTATACAAACACAGTAACACTCTCGGAGGCAACAGCTATGCTGTATCGTGCAACCACGAACCTGGTTTCAACAATCATCTTTTCGGCGTTCTTCATATTCACCGGGATGGCGCAGAAACCGCAATGGACAATCGGGATGAGTCAGTGCAATCTCGGCGAACCATGGCGCGTGCAGATGAACGCAGATGTCAAGAAGGAAGCAGACAAGCATCCGGAACTGCGCGTCATCTTCAAAGATGCGCAGAACGACAATCTTCGGCAGCGGGCGCACGTCGAGGAGTTTATCAAAGCAGGGGTCAATCTTCTTATCATCTCACCCAAAGAAGCAGCGCCGCTTACTCCACCGGTGAAAGCTGCCTTTGAAAAAGGAATTCCGGTGATCGTGCTTGATCGACGAGTGTTGGGAAATGATTACACGTGCTTCATCGGAGCAGACAACAAGAAGATTGGAAAGGCGGCAGGGAAGTGGATCGTGAGTCGTCTGGGGGGAAAGGGGAACGTCGTTGAGCTGAAAGGACTGATGACCTCAACACCCGGACAGGATAGGCACAGCGGATTCATCGAAGCGATCAAGGGTTCGAACGTGAAAGTCATCTTTGAAGCGGACATGAAGTGGCTTGAGCCGAACGCGCGTCGGGAAATGGAGTCGGCGCTTGCACGATTCAAGGAGATCGATCTTGTGTATGCACACAACGATCCCGGCGCGCACGGTGCATATCTCGCGGCCAAAGCTGCTGGACGCGAAAAGGCGATTACGTTTGTTGGGATCGATGGATTGCCGCAAGAGGGACAGATGTACGTGCGGCAAGGAATTCTCTCCGCCTCGTTTGAATATCCGACCGGAGGACGCGAAGCTATTCAGACCGCGCTCAAGATTCTCAGGGGAGAGAAGGTTTCTAAAGAGATGACTCTTCCATCCAGGGTCTTCACAAAAGAAAATATCGATAAAGGTGGTGAGTGGTTGAAGGAGTAAAGCCTTCAATCGTTCCCATGCGTTGATCCGCTCTTCCAGCAATTCCTGCTTGCGGGTCTGGACGGCGAAGTAACTCATTGCAAAAGCGATCGGGTCTTTCCGGGGATCGCCGTTCTGGGCTATCAGGTAGCAGGCATACCGGGTGAGCATGATGTCGTCGATTTCACGCTGGGTACCCGATCCGATATCGACCATTTTGTTGACGCCAACAAAATGGTCTGCTGTATCCTGCCCCGCATTCCCACAAGCGGTTTTTGCCTTCTCGATCACCGTTGCAAAATTTCGCCACTCGCTGTACCCTAACAATTCCTGCAATTCGCGGGCAAGCCAGTACTCAACATCATCGACCTTGTGAGATGCAGATTCAAAATCCCGTGTAAGCGTCCTGATTAACTCAGTCTTCATACCTTCCCCCTTCTTGCACCCTTGCGATGGGAATCTGTATCAAACCTCGTCTTCGAGCTTGCGCTGCCCGCAACGCCCTCTACGCCTTCACAAACAGTCTCACATCTCCAAATTCCATTGTAAGCCTGTGCGTTGTTGATGCCGCTCCGCCTTCCACGGGAGCCATCGGGTGCGGCAGGCGGAGAGTCCGTTCGCCGTCATCAGCAGCAACCACCATCGCAGCGCCTTTGGAGGCCCGAACATTGTCAGGCTTGGAGCTCCACATTGTTACGCCCGCTCGCTCAGCAATCCAGCGAAGCAACTCCACAGGCATCGGTCCCGTTCCCACATAGACGGATGTGAAGCCATTATGTTCCTTGCTCGCAAATGCAATCTCGTTGTTGTCAATCCATTTCCCATGGATACGGATCGCCTCACCCTCGCGCGGGACAACTGCGAAGCGGGGATAGTGCGGTTTTCTGACTCCAAAATCCCGGAAGAACTTGAGTGCATTCTCTTCAATTTTGCACCTGATCATCATCGGACCGGGGGAATCGATCCGCTTGAACGAGAAGTCGGTCAACTCCTCCATCTGTGTCGGCTCGAACTTGTGGTCACCGATATAGCCGGGCGCGTAGAACCAGACCACCGTGGCGCCGCTTCCTCCAAAAAGAACTTGAAGCTTTTTCACTTCGTCAGGAGTCAGGAAGAACGTGTTGATCATGAGAAAGAGTTTGAAGCGCGAGCGGTCGTCCGGCTTCAAATCGAAACGGTACACAAAATCTGTCGGCGCGCCGATTCTGTTGATGGTCCGCGCCTGCGAGTTGACCATCCAGTGTCCCACGAAATCGCTTATGATGATGCCAAAATTCTCCCACGGCTCCTCCGCTTTCCAGTTCTTCGTGGCGAGCCAGGACTTCGCTTCATAGACTGCCGCAATTTCCGAGACTGGGCTGATATCGAGCTTCGATCGTTTCTTCGCGCCAAGGTCCAGAAGCGATTTGATTTCTTTCGTCATCGGAGGATCGTCGTACCAACTCCTATTCGCCTTGAACGGTGGACTCAAGTGTCCGAAGTCGAACAGCCAACCTGCATGACCGGTGGAAAAGACCTGACCGATATCGCGCCGGAGGATCTTCAGCGTTCCTGCGACGGTATCCGAACCGGAACCGCCTTCACTTCTCCTGTATGGTTCGACATATGTGCTGCAATCGATCTCCGAGATAAACATTTTGTTGTTCCGTCGCATCGACTCGCTGAGAACGCGGTAGGCGCCATCGCCACCTACGCCGCGGGCACGGCCAAGCCAGTTCCCCGCATCGTCAATCACATCGCTGTCCCACCGCTGATTGCCGGGAACATTGCTCCGTTGGTACGTGTATGGAGTAGCGATGTAGTCGATGTCGGGAGAGTGCAGCACCGGTTCGGGGACCAGGTGGCCTGCTTCCTGGATCATGACGTTCTCCAGAACGTAACAGAAGAAGGTCCCGCAGATGACACGTCTGCCGGTTTCTTCCTTGACAATCTTCGCGAACGCAGCGACCGTCTCTGCCGTGTTCATGTGATATTTCCTGAGAAACTCGATGACATCGCGGTCTGTTTCCGGGTTGCGCACTAACGGACCTTCCTTGTCGATGCGTCGCTCCGGCGACGGGATTGGCCCTGCAGTCTTCTCCATCGGCGCGCTGTAGTCCGGCATCCAGCGGCACCCGAGGTAGTGCCATTCGCCGGTGTGCATGCCGGAAACCTGATAACCCATCATCCTGCTTTTGAGCGGCGAAGCTTCCATGTGCCTCAGGAAATCGCGCAGCATTTCCGCCGTCTCCTTCTTCCAGATCTCCGATGCGAATGACGCCCCATACGGATCGTTCAACGACCAATTAAGTCCCGACTCGCGGTCGACATACTGCGCCGGTACTTTGTATTCGTCGGCGGGAACAGGAAGGCCGCACTTGATCAACTCCTGCGGATGTGTTTCCTTCCACCAAACCGGAGCGTACAGATGGAGCCGGGGGAAGAGGAATGCATCGGGAACAAGCTCGAGGAGCTTGGCGAAGTATTTGTCGTACTGCGTCCAGTCGTATTTTCCCGGGGCTGTCCAGCCATCTTCAAGTCCGATGAGCGGATGCTGGAATCTCATCCCGGCCTTCCGGTAGCTTTGTGCCGTGCGAAGCGGACTGGAGCTGACGGCGAAGAACGGGAATTCTTCCTTGCCGTTCAAGAACAACCGGGTGCCTCCCCGCTCCATCCGAATCTCACACCGGCATGGGGACTCGGACTTAAGCCGGTCAAGCTGCGTCAACACAGCATCATCGAGTGTCGTGGTCATGTGCTCGAACTTTTCAAGCGGAGAAAAATGGGCGAGGGGCAGAGCGGCAAGAGTAGTGCCGAGGTGCTTCAACGAGTCGCGTCGGTTCATGAGGTTTGTTAGAAAGTGAAACTTGAAATGGACTACATGGCTGTCAGTGATATCGTCAGGTGGATTTCCGGGAACCTCAGATCACATTCTGTAGAACGGGAGTCATTGTTGACGCTCTGAGAAAATGGTGTCAGCAAAGGATGCATAATGAAGAGGGACTAACTCGGTGCGGGTTTCGCTGCGCTCACGTAATGAGTTTATCGTATTCGGCATGTGCCTCGGCAATAAGATTATCAAGCTTACCGGCGGCGGTATCGGCCTCAATCTGTTTGTCCCAAAGCTCATGGTCCTGTTGAACGAGCCACGCGCGAAACTTTGCCATGTCCTCGGTGGAAAGCTGTAAAACCTTTTGTTCGAGTTGTTCAAGCTCACTCATTCCAAATCCTCCACTGTGGTTCTCATCTCACGATTCTCAAGAGTTGCGTTGTCTGATTCGTACCTTTGTTCGCGAGATGACAGGGAAGCAGTTTAGAAGTGCTGTTCCGTGTTCGTGTACTACGCTTGCAACAATTTCAGCCATCACGCTGGGGTTAACTTCATGGAGCCGAAGAAGGATAACTCCGAACCAGGCCCGCCGTTGACGAAACACTAACTCACCAAAGTCTTTGTCGTTGGTAAGGAGGACGGCGCTTTCGGTATTCGCAAAATCAAGGATGAAGTCGTCCTCGATAGAGGGTGCGAGTTCTGCAATGTAGAGAACTTTGTGTCCATCGTTCCTAAGTCGCACAACGACTGGCGCGTCAACATTCTCGTCGGCTAGAAACGTCATTCTATCGTCTCAGAAACAGGATAGACAACATCCGCCTTCAGCGCTTTTGCAGCGAAATCCAATGCCGACAGAATTCCCTCTCGCGTCAATCGTGGATGTGACGCGAGAATTTGCTCGATCGTTTGCCCAGCCGCGAGCTTCTCCAGAATCAACTCGACAGTTATCCGAGTTCCTTTGATGACGGGTTTCCCCATCATGATTTTAGGATCTGAGTAAATGTATGTTTCTTCCATTGCAGTGTCTCTCCCTCATGAAGAATTTTTGCGCCTGCGTTCTGTTAGTGCCACCGCCTTCGTGTTCATAATCAACAAAAAGATCCATCATAGTCAACCATTGCGTGGAGAAACTACCTCTCACTACTCTCGTTCACGATGATCAGACGGTCAGAAAATGGTTGAGGTAGATTTCGATGATTTCTTGAGTAGACGCCGTTCCCGTCTGTCGTAATTTCTGCACCGTGACTGCCGCCGCGAGATTTCCCATCTCGGCCGCTTCCTGCACAGAGGCCCCGGCAGCTAACGAGCATGCAATCGCCGCCACAGTTGTATCGCCCGCACCAACGGGATCGATCTCGCCGGATAAACTAACCGCCGGAATATCATATACGGAAGAACCGTCGCACGCCAATATTCCCTCACCGCCCCGCGTAATGAAAACCGGATGACGGGTTGCAGCAGCGATTTCACGAATATGAGTTTGCAGCGATCCGCCAGGATTTTCTGCTAACGCTTCAGCGGCATTCAGCTTCCGTATCATGCGATGGATGAGATGCGCTCTGTGCCGCGAGTCGGCGATCATAATTGTGTCCGGAAGTTCACGCGCGAGGTCATTCAACCATCCTATCATTCTCTCCGAACACACGCCATTCACAAGTTGCTGGTTGATGATCAGGACATGCATGTGTGGGAGAGCATTCCGCAGATTCTTTGTCAGCTTTTGAATGGTGTTGTCGGAAAGGGAATTGAAGCGCCCGAAATCGATCCGCTCTTGCTCTTTGTCGTTGATGTGCGGCTTTGCGTAGACCGGCGTGTCAAAATCATCTTCTTGAGTGATCATGTTCTTCGTGCTGACCGAGCGACCCGCGAGCAATCGCAGCATCTCCGTTCCGAAGAGGTCGCCGCCAATCACTCCGAAGGCTTGCACTGATGCCGCACCAAGTGCAATGGCGTTGTTGGCAATGTTACCAGCGCCGCCTAAGCTATAGCGTTGTCGTGCGACGGCGTGGGTCGTCTTGCCGGTCTCAAGAGATATCTCGGGGTTCGACGTGTC
>JACRFA010000102.1 GCA_016218065.1 Ignavibacteriota bacterium
GCATCGACGTCGAGGTCTTGAAGCAGCACACCCCACGCGAACTCGCGTTGCTCACGAAGCCAATCTATGATTTCCTCTTGTTCGGCGACGTGACGATGAATCGCCCCATCCCGCTCGGAGCGGTGTTGCTGTTCTACGAGGATAAGAAGGCGCTCAACGTCAAGGAGTATGTCGAACGCATCTGTCACGTCCGTTCGCGGCAGCAGCTTTCGATGAATGAGTTGATCGGGATTATTGAAGATCTCTATCAGGTGGAAACAACCGTGAAGACGGACGTGGCAAAGTCCGAGCAGGAAATCTTTTCGCCGCCTCAACCAACAGAGACAACGCAGCCTGCGGTTGCTGAAACACCGATTGCTTCGGAATCTGCAGCAGAAAGCGCTGCGCCGCCAACCGCCAGTTCGGGAAACGGAGAAGCCAAAAAAGCCGAGACGCCGACAGAGCAGCCTGCGAATGATGTGTTGAACATGGACCCTACCGAGTTGGCGCAGGATGTTCCGCAGATCGAAGTCGTTCCGCCGTCGATTGTGAACGCCGATGCGCTCGCCGAATACGCAGCTGAACGGCAAGCTCAACAGCACGCGCTCTACCTGACATTTCCCGAAGGCCCTCGCGAAAGCGGCGTTCCAAAACCGAATGGAGTAATTGAAGAGACGCTGAGCGATGATCAACGCGCCCAGTTCATCAGAACGGTGTTTGAGAACAATGAGAATACGTTTGTCATCTTCATGGCCTCGATCAACAAAGCGAGGAACTGGCGTGAAGCGCAGGTGCATCTCCGCGCACTCTTCGAGATGAATAAGATCGATATTCTTTCCCCCGACGTCGTCGCGTTCACCGATGCGATGCATGCCTACTACGAACCCGCGCTGAAGAAGGTCGAATGAAATTCCTCGACTTTGCAACCATTCAGGTGAAAGCAGGTGATGGCGGCGCAGGCTCCGTCAGCTTTCGGCGAGAAAAGTTTGTCCCGAAGGGCGGTCCCGACGGAGGCAACGGAGGCCGCGGCGGCAGCATTATCCTTCGCGCCAATCCCCATCTCAACACACTTCTCGATTTTCAATTCAGGCGATTGTACAAGGCCGAACGCGGCGCACACGGATTGGGCGCGAAAAGAACAGGCAAGAGCGGCCATGATGTGATTCTCGATGTCCCCGTCGGCACGATCGTCCGCGATGTGCAGGCGCACGAAATTCTCGCCGATCTTGCCAACGCGGAAGAACAATTCGTTGTTGCCCGCGGTGGATTCGGAGGTCGCGGCAACGCGGAGTTTGCCACTTCCACCAATCAAGCGCCCCGGCAATATGAGGTCGGCGAGCCAGGAGAAGAACGCGAGATCGAGCTTGAGCTGAAACTCATCGCCGATGTTGGGCTGGTTGGATTTCCGAACGCAGGGAAGTCCACGCTCATCTCCGTGATCTCCGCCGCGAAACCGAAGATTGCCGACTATCCGTTCACCACGCTGGTCCCGAATCTGGGCATCGTGCGCGTCGACGAAGGTGCGAGTTTCGTTGTTGCAGACATTCCGGGTTTGATCGAAGGCGCCCACGTGGGGAAAGGACTCGGCATTCAGTTTCTCCGCCATATCGAGCGGACGAAGGTCTTACTGTTTTTGTTAGATGGAACGAGCGAGGATGTCAAAGCGGATTTCAAAGTGTTGCAGAAAGAGTTGAGGCTCTTCAACACAGATCTCGTAAAGAAACCGACGATCATCGCCATCACGAAGCTCGACATCATCGACGAAGCAACACTGCGGGAGATGAAACAAATTCAGTTCAAGGGCGTTCCGACATTGTTCATTTCCGCTGTCGCGCGCGTCGGGATCGATGAGTTGGTGAAAGAATTGTGGACCATCGTCGGCGTGCACGCGAGACATGTCGATGACGAGATTGCTCCGCCGCCAACTCCGAAAGAGCGTCGAGTCGCCCGCGAGAAAGCACGGAAGCGCAAGCCTCTCCCCAACCGACGCCGCGACTGGGATTGACGTGTTCGCCAAGCTCAACAGACAGCCGCTCTCATTTCAGCGCGTTGCCACCATTCTCGGAATTCTCGTCGTCGTCCTTCTGCTGACGACACTTGCGGGACTCTCCGTCGGGAGCGTCTCCGTTTCGTTCACGAATGTGGTGAACTCACTCGTCAATTGCGATTGCGTCGATGCAACCGAGCGAGCCATCATCATCGACATTCGACTGCCGCGCCTGTTGCTGGCAATGATTGTTGGGGCAGGACTCTCCGTTGCAGGGGCCGTGCTGCAAGCGCTCCTGCGAAATCCGCTGGCCGAGCCTTACATACTCGGTATTTCCAGCGGAGGAACCGTCGGCGCGATTCTCGCCATCGGATTTGTTTCGGCAGGCGGCGCGTTCATTACTCCGCTCGCATCGCTCGCCGGCTCCATTCTCGTTATGCTGCTCGTGTACTCGCTCGGGCATCGACATGGGTTGTTGGACACGAACGCGTTGTTGCTCGCGGGCGTGATGGTGGGGGCGTTCTTCAACGCGGCCGTACTTCTTATCATCGCACTCTTCAACCAGGAGTTGCGCAATTCCTTTTTGTGGTTGATGGGAAACTTCAGCAGCGCAAATCTCCAATCGCTTGCGATCGTCTCGCCGCTCATTCTCATCGCGACCGGTTTTCTTCTTCTTCAATCAAAAAAATACAATCTCATCGCAACAGGGGACGAAACTGCGCTGCAACTTGGCGTCGAGGTGAGAAGGTTGAAGCGGCTCTCGTATCTCGCGGCTTCGCTCATTACCGGACTTGTGGTGTCCGTGAGCGGCGTGATTGGTTTTGTGGGATTGATCATTCCACATATATGCCGGATGATCTTCGGCCCTGATCATCGACTGCTGCTGCCAGCATCGATACTGCTCGGCGCAAGTTTCATGATTGTTGCCGACATTCTCTCGCGAATTCTGCTCGCGCCGACGGAGATTCCGGTCGGCGCGATTACTGCGGCGATTGGCGCGCCGTTGTTCGTGTGGCTACTAAAGAGAACGTAATTCAGATCGACATCTTCTCGGACAAGCAAACGAATTCAGCTTGGTGAGATTGCGTGTATGTTGCCTTTGGCTGAGGGCTTGTGTATCATTTCTTCATCTGTTCGCAGACTGATGAATATAACAATGACCATGCACGAACTACTACCAGCGATTGACGCCCTTCGAAACGAATTGAATCAGTATCGCCCGTTGCCTGCGGCACAATTGGAAAAATTGGAGCGGGCGTTGTTTGTCGAGTACACGTACGAGAGCAATCGAATTGAGGGCAGCACACTTACCTTGCAGGAAACAGCGCTGGTGATCGAAAAAGGAATAACTGTTTCCGGCAAGAGTTTGCGTGAACATCTGGAAGCCATCAATCACTACGAAGCCATTGGGTTTGTGAAGTCCATTGCGGAAAACAATGAACCGTTCAATGAACGGACGTTGAAGGACATTCATGCGTTAGTATTGCGAGGCATCGATGCGGAAAACGCTGGCAAATATCGTGCGGTGAATGTTCGCATAGCAGGGAGCCGCCATATACCGGCGGACGCAGTGAACGTGCAGGAGCGCATGGATGAGTACTTTGGTTTTTACGAAGAGCAAAAGAACGTCCTGCATCCGGTTCTACTGTCCGCTCACCTGCACGAGAAATTAGTCACCATCCATCCGTTCATCGATGGCAACGGCAGAACTGCCCGCTTGGTAATGAACCTTGTGCTGCTCCGATCCGGTTATACGCTCGTGAATATCGCGGGCGACAATGAAAGCAGGCTCAGGTATTACAATGCCCTCGACAAATGCCAGGTAGAAAACAGGTGCGAGGAATTTTTGCAATTGGTGGTCGAAGCAGAAATGAAGTCCATTGTTTCGTATATCGGCATTGTAAAGACCGGGAATAGCAAATAGCAGGCGCACACTGTTGCCGTTGGTCGAAGGCGATAACCCATCACTCCATCACTCCATCACTCCATCACTCCATCACTCCATCACTCCATCACTCCATCACTCCATCACTCCATCACTCCAACACTCCATCACTCCAACAATCCAACAATCCAACAATCCAACACTCCAACAATCCAACACTCCACCATTCCATTGATCGATCATTCCATCAAGTTGACGCGTAAGCCCTTCGCTCCGCTCAGGGTTAAGGTCACTTCACAGCGGTCGCAGCTGCAAGTTGTCCCTGCCGCGCGTAATCAATCGCTTCGCCTAAAATGCGCGCTGCTTCCTGCGGCGCGTGAAAGCCCATCGAGTTTTCGGCGGCAACGAAATCAAGACGGAACTGTGCCTTGCGTTGCAGCTTGAGAGCAGGTTCGAGCGCTGCATCAGAGACGCCGCGCGCCTTCGCTCTCTTCACTTCATCATACATTTGCACCAACGCTTCCTCGCCGCGATCCAGCAATTTGCGCGTACGTTCCTGGATAATCTCGACTCGCGTTTTCATCTCGGCTTCCGGCTGCGGGTGACACGTCTGGCAGGCGCGTGCAATGTTGAGTATGGGACTGCGGACATGATGGTCGCTAATCTTTACCGCGCCGTCGCGCATGTACGGCATGTGGCAGTCGGCGCAGGCAACGCCGCTGCGCGAATGGATTCCCTGATTCCACATTTCGAATTCCGGATGCTGGGCTTTCAGTACCTTCGCTCCAGTTTCCTTGTGAACCCAATCGTTGAACCCGACCGAATCGTAGTACGCCTCGATTTGTTCCACCTTCAATCCATTCATCCAGGGATACGTCAACAATTTCCCATCGCCCTTGAAGTAATACTCCACGTGGCATTGCCCGCAAACGAAGCCGCGCATCTCTTGTCGCGTTGCCATTGTGTTCGGATTGTAATTGTCGATGCCCTTTGTCTTCATGTAGGCCTTGATGCCGTTGAGAAAGGCGGGACGCGTCACGCGCAAGTCCATCGTCTTCGGATCGTGACAATCAATGCACGCAATCGAATGATCGACGAGTTTGCGCGCATCGGTGTACGGCATTGCACAGACTTTCTCAAACCCCTTCATTATGTCGCCGTCGCCGGCCTTGCGGTACGCGGGAATCACGGACGAATGGCAATGCAAGCACGCACCCGGCTGCTTGTATTCCTTCACTCGCCTTGTCATGTCCTGGTCGAGCAGCATGAACGCGTGTCCGCGTTCTTCGCGATAGTCCAGACTGAACGCATATCCCGCGAAGATCCGCGCAAGCGCCGGCTCGGCTTCGAGTCGTTGAAAGGCTTCACTCCCGCCGTAGCGAGTACGCACTGTATCGACTGTGCGTTTGTAGCCGTCATATTGGCGCGGAAAGTTCTTTCCCCACACCGCCGGATCGATTGTTTCTTTCGTGATGTCCGCAAGACGGAAAGAAACCTCTCGTGCTTCGTCCTTGCGGTCGCGTACGTTGAAGAGCAGCCATGTCGTGACAAACGTTATGATCGCCACGACCGCGACAAGCATTCCATACTTCAGATAACTACCCTGTTTTACATCTGCCATTCTTGAATCTCCTTTGTGGTTCTGTTATCTCATCCTGCAGAGTACGTCAATACCGGGCGCCATGACCGACATCTGCATGACAATGAATGCACGTTTGCTCTTTGGAGTTTCCGTGTTGCGTTCGTCCCGCAATCTCGCGCACGAGTCCCTCATGACAACTCACGCAGTTTACCTGCAAGTTGTCAAGATTCGTTTGGGTGATATGCAGCGGCTCTTTGAAATTCTGAAACGTGAATTTCCAAGAATGGCGCAACCCGTTTTCCCCCTTGGCCAAGTATTTCGGAAAGAACTCGTGCGGCGTGTGGCAATCATTGCATGCCGCGCGGCTGTGATGCGATGACTTCTGCCATGAGTCGAAGTACTCGCGCATGATGTGGCAATTGGCGCATGCGCGCGGGTCGTTGCTGAAGTACGATCCTCCTTCCGCATACGTCCACGTGAAGTAGCCAAGACCGACCATCGCGCCGATAAGAACCGAAAGGATGATACCCGCGCGGTGTGTTGGAATGAATTTCATTTGGGAATGATCCGGTCACACAAACTCATGAGCCGCCGTGAGCGATAACGTGAAGCGCTCGCAACGGCTGCATAGTATACGCAAGTGGCCACGTTCGATGCAAGTTGAAAGTGCGACGCTTTTGCAATCATTCGCCTTTTCCTTACCTTCTCGCATGAAAGAAGTTGCAGTCGGCCTCATCATGAGGGATGGTTACGTGCTGGCCTGTCAGAGAAAACAGAGCGCGAGATATCCGCTGAAGTGGGAATTTCCCGGCGGTAAACTGGAGCCGGGAGAGACAGCTCAGCACGCGCTCGTGCGTGAGCTGCGCGAGGAGTTGGCAATCGAAGCGACAATCGAGCGGGAGTTCTTTCGGCAAGAGTGGATCTATAGCGAGGGAACCGACAATCCGCAGCGCGATGGCTCGTTCCGCGTTTTCTATTTTTTGGTGAAGGAATTTTCCGGCGAGCCGACGAACCACGCCTTCGAACAGATTGTGTGGCAGCGACCCGACGAACTTTCCCGGATGGACATACTGGAAGGAAACCGCGAGGCCGTGGAACGCCTCGTGTCGTATGCAGAACAAACACCATAGCATCACACGCGCCTTGTTGCGCTGGTACCGGCGCAACGGCAGAACTCTCCCCTGGCGCCTGCCGGCCGGACACGCGGGCAACATCACCAACGCCTACCGCATTCTCATCTCCGAAATCATGTTGCAGCAAACGCAGGTCAGCCGCGTGCTCATCAAATATCCTGAGTTTCTCAAACGTTTTCCTTCGTTGCGGTCGCTCGCACGCGCCCGTCAGCGTGACGTTGTGATTGCGTGGAAAGGGATGGGATACAACAACCGGGCGGTTCGGCTCCACCAACTCGCGCAAGCCGTCACGGAACATCATGGCGGAAGAATCCCATCGACCTTTGAGCAGCTCATCGCACTGCCGGGCGTCGGACGATACACGGCGAACGCTCTGTTGTCGTCGGCATTCGGCAAACGGGCGGCGATTGTTGATGTCAATGTGCAGCGCGTTCTCTCACGCATATTCTGGACGATGAAATCCTTTGATGCCCGGCGAGCAGCGCTTGACATCTGGACCTTCGCTGAACACATTTTGCCCACGGGCAGAGTGTACGATTGGAACCAAGCGTTAATGGATTTCGGAGCGACAGTCTGCACTGCCCGCCAACCGCAGTGCCCCCGGTGTCCGGTCATGAGCCTATGCAAATCGCGATCGTCGATGATGACGCGGAGGGCGTCCATCTCAAAGCGAGAAGCCACACTCAACGGAATTCCCAACAGGATTCACAGAGGCAGAATCATCGAGCGGCTTCGAAGCGTCAACAACTCACGTCCAATCCGTTTTCACACTCTGGGGAAATCCATTCTGCCGAATTTTTCCGTCCGCCACCATGCGTGGTTTGCGTTGCTTCTTTCTGGCCTGGCGAAGGACGGACTTGTGCGGATAGCGGGCAATGGTTCTCTGAAGAACAATCGAGTGTCGCTTGCATGAAACCACGCGCGTACAAGAATGTTGATATACTTCGTGTCGCGTTTGGGGAACGAAAGACGGCGATTCGAAAACGACTGGCAGAATTCAAAGCGGTCAGCGCCAACGATTACTTCTACGAGCTGGTGTACTGTCTGCTCACCCCGCAATCAAGCGCGATCAATGCCGGACGAGCCGTCGATGCAATGAAACGCGTCGATGTGCTGAACAGTGGCGTTGACGTGACAGGGATTCTTTTCAACAAACAGCATTACATCCGTTTTCACAATACGAAAGCACAGAGAGTCGCCGAGGTGAGAAGCAGCTATCCGACAATCTTTGCACGTCTCATGAATGGCTCGACGAGTGTCGAGCTTCGCGCATGGTTGGCGAACAACGTGAAAGGCTTGGGCTACAAGGAAGCGTCGCATTTTCTCCGCAACATCGGACATCGCGACCTGGCAATCCTCGATCGCCACATTCTGAAAAATCTTCTGAAGCATCGGGTCATTCATTCGATACCAAGAAGTCTCACCGAAAATCGCTATCTTACCATCGAGAAAAAATTCCAGCAGTTCGCCGACGACATTGCTATTACTCTGGACGAACTGGATTTGCTATTTTGGAGTACCGAGACTGGAGAGATTCTGAAGTGAAGCTTCCAAGACAAAGAGAGTAAGAGGAGAAACAACATGCTAAGAACTGTTCAAGCAATAGTGGATCCCGACGGCTCGGTTCGATTGTTAGAAAAGGTCAAACTCGATCGCTCATCCCGTGCGTTGGTAACTATTTTTGATAGAGACGAGATCTTAGACTCCCTCTCATCATCGTCGTTGAGCGAAAAAGCTCTTGGCGAAGATTGGAACCGTCCAGAAGAGGATGAAGCATGGAAGCCATATCAGCGGAATGCTCAATGAGGCAACGCATTCCAGAATAGTGGAAAGTATCACGAAAACCCTACGCTCAGAGATCCGTTAGACACTCTATGAAATACACTGTCATAGGCGCGGGCTTGATGGGAAGCGCAGCCGCGTTCGATCTTGCCACGCGCAATCCCCAGGATGAAATCGTACTTGCCGACATCAATTTGCAGCAAGCAAAGTCGGCTGCAACTGCAATAGGGCCGAACGTCGCGCCGGTGCGCGTGGATGTGAACAACACACGCGAAATCGTCAAGCTGCTCAATGGCAGCGGCGCGGTCATCAGCGCGGTCTCGTACTCGGTCAATCTGCAGATGACGAAAGCTGCAATCGAAGCCGGCGTACACATGTGCGACCTCGGCGGCAATAACGAGGTGGTCGAGCGTCAAGTGGCGCTCGATGCCGCGGCAAAGCAGAAAGGTATCACGGTTGTGCCGAACTGCGGCCTCGCGCCGGGACTCATCAACATTCTTGCAGTCGAAGGAACAAAGGAGTTCGAGGAACTTGACTCCATCTATTTGCGGGTCGGCGGTTTGCCGCAGCATCCGCGGCCTCCACTCATGTACCAGATCGTCTTCTCGGTCGAGGGTTTGATCAACGAGTATGTCGAGCAGGCAACCGTCATTCACGACGGACAACTGATGCAAGTCGATCCGATGTCGGGTCTGGAGGATATTGAGTTCCCGTCGCCCTTCGGTACGCTGGAGGCGTTCAACACGTCAGGCGGACTCTCGACGCTCACGCAGATGCTGCAGAACAAAGTGAAGAACCTCGACTACAAGACGATCCGCTACAAAGGGCATTGCGACAAATTCAAAACACTTCTCGATCTTGGCTTCGCGACCAACGAGCCGATGATGGTCGGCGGCAGCGTGAAGACAAACCGGGAGTTCTTCGCCGATCTGCTGCGCAAGAAACTCGACTACGGCGACAAGGATGTTGTACTCGCACGCGCAACGATCATGGGGCGGACCAAGACGGCCGCCAAGATACTTGTGTATGAGTTCGTCGATTATTATGATGAAGCACATAAGATCACCGCGATGATGCGGACGACGGCGTTCCCGACATCGATTACCGCGCAGATGCTGGCGCATGGCGTCATCACCGAGCGCGGCGTGCTGGTGCCCGAGCGCTGCGTTCCCGGCCATCGCATGATCGAAGAGCTTGGCAAACGGAATCTGAAGATCACTAAGAAAGTCACGGAGGTGTGGGATTGAAACTGCATCCGCTTTCCGTTCAGATCACGACGAAAGACGCCGCGGCGCAGCGTGAGATTCAACAGAGCTACGTGCTGCAGACGGCGCATCCGCGTTGGGAGTTGGTGAAGATATTCATCCGGGCGATGTTTTCGCTGAAGTTCAGATAAGTTCAGGGTTCACGAGACTTTGCATTTTCACTTTTGGATTATTCATGGCCGACACTTCAAGCTTCGACATAGTTTCTGAAGTCAACCTTCAGGAAGTTGATAACGCGATCAATCAAGCGCGTAAGGAAATCGTGCAGCGGTATGACTTCAAAGGCTCGAAGAGTTCGATTGATCTGAACCAAAAAGAGAAGACGCTCACAGTGATCTCGGACGACGACTTCAAGCTGAAGAGCGTGATCGACATTCTGCAAAACAAGCTCATCAAGCGCGGCGTCCCGATCAAGGCGCTTGACTACGGGAACGTAGAGCCTGGCGCGGCAGGAACAGTCCGGCAGGTGATCAAGCTTCGCGTGGGCATCGAAAAGGAGAACGCAAAGCTGATCGTCAAGATGATCAAGGATACGAAGCTCAAAGTGCAGGCGCAGATCATGGACGATCAGGTGAGAGTGAGCGGAAAGAACAAAGATGATCTTCAGGCTGTGATGAAGATGGTGAACAGCGCCGATCTTGCGTTTGCCGTCCAGTACACCAACTATCGGTAGATGTTGTGAAGCGGAGAGCAGGGGAAAATGGAGGCCGACGGCTCGCGCAGCAACTTGCGCAGTCGCTCTGCATTCTCCTCCTCACCGCTTCCTCCCTCCTCGCACAAACTATTCCCATCAAAATCATTCTCGATACTCAATCGACAAGCGCGGCCATGCGCTCTGTTCGTCAGTCGGGAATCGACTATGGCGCGCTGGCCGATCTCGCGAAAGCTCTCGGTTTTGCTACAAAGGAGAATCTACAAGCGCGATCGTTGTCGGTCCAATTGCCTGCGCGGCACATTACGTTCTTTGCGCAGAACACGTTCGTCATTCTGAACGACAAGACGACGCAGAAGGCGACCACGTTTCAAATTCCGTCTCCCCTTCTCTCGCGCGACTCAACGCTCTATTTTCCTGTAGCGGCCTGCGCTCCGCTGTTCGACAGGCTGCTTGGCGTGTCGGGCGCATTCGTGAAAGGAACACTGGTGCTGACGGTTGGCAAGAAGCCTGCAGCCGCGGCGTTTGACATACCGCTGCTCACACTCGAGCCGAAAGCCAACGGCATGCTCATACGCATTGCAGTCGCCAAACCGATCACCGGATACGAAAGCCTGCTGCAGAAGGATGGCTGGTTGTACGTGACCATCCCGAAAGCGAAAGCAGACGTGGCAGCGCTGAACAAGATACGGCCCGTCGGCGCCGTGAAGAAGATTGTCGCAATTCAATCGGCGACGTCTGTGCAACTCACGTTCAAGCTGGATGGGGCGATTACGTCATCGGAAGTTATCAAGGATGAAGCATCGAACGATTTGCTCGTGATGTTACGCGGACTTTCGGACGAAACGCTTGCCGAGTACGAGCGGCGCAAGCGGGCCACCGAACAACTCTCGCGCGAACGCAAGAAGCATCTGCTCGATGTGGTTGTGTTGGATGCGGGACATGGCGGAAAAGATCCGGGCACAATTGGCGTTACTGGGACCAAAGAAAAGACTATCGCTTTGAGTGTTGTGCTGAAGCTCGGCAAGCTCATCGAGAAGAATCTCAAGGACGTGAACGTTGTGTACACGCGCGACGACGACACCTTCGTCGAATTATACCGGCGCGGACAGATTGCCAATGAAGCAGACGGTAAACTTTTCATCAGCATTCACTGCAATTCGACGCCGCGCAAAGGAACTGCACAACGCGGATTCGAAGTCTATCTCCTTCGACCGGGAAGAACGGATGAAGCAATCGAGATTGCGGAGCGGGAGAATTCGGTGATTGAGTTGGAAGAGTCGTTCGAGCAACGCTACAAGAAGTTGACGGACGAGAATTTCATACTCGTAACCATGGCGCAGACGGCCCACATGCGTGGAAGCGAGATGTTTGCCGAGATTGCCGCGAAGGAAATGGACAAGCATCTCATCACGCCCAGCAAAGGCGTGAGGCAAGCGGGCTTCTACGTGTTGGTCGGATCGGCGATGCCCAACGTGCTCATCGAGACCGGATATCTCTCCAACCGCGAAGAGGAAAAATATCTCAAGCTCGATTCAACCCACCAAAAATACGCCGAAGCCATCTTCAACGCTATCAAACGGTATAAGATGGAGTACGAGAAATTGCTGCTAGAAGGAGAAGGACTCGGGAAGAACTGATCAGCGTTGACGCCCACAGGCAGCCCATCACGATGTCATGAAGCATCGAGCAGCCCGAGAAATCAGAAGGGATGTTCGAACGAGAGGTACACGAAGCTTCCCACTCTGGTCTCCCCGCCGGCGGTGATGACAGGCGCCGCCAACCCCGGAACAATTTGCAGTGAGCCAATGTCGATCGCCGCGCGAATGCCGGGATTCACAATCGTTTCATGCGTGTGCACCACATTCCCCTCCGCATCAATGCCGCCGGTACTGTTACGCACGATCTCGAGCATGAGATTCACGTTCGCACTCACCAACGCGATTGCGCTGACGCCAACGTTGAACGACGACAGAGTTTTCTTCACTTCGGCGCCCGTGAGTGTTATCGCTTTGACGCCCGGCAGCAGTGTCGATCCGACATTTGCGTGAACGACAAGCCCGTTCGACACGCGTTTGCTGACGGGAAGATTGAACTGCACGCCCCACACACCCGCGCCGAGTCCTTTCAGCTCATCACCAACGGGGAGAATCAGTGAAAGCCGCGGCGCGATCGCAGCCCATCCGTCGCTGCCGGAGAGTTGGTAGCGATAATTCAACAACACATCGCTCAGGCCGTTCACGCCGACGCCGTCCATCCATTGATACGGCACCGTCACGCTCAACTGATGCAGTTGACTTCCCACCGGCCATTCCTGCGTGAATCCGAATGCGTAATTGCGCGGGTCGCCCGATGACAACAGCGTCGAGATGTGCTGCACAACTCGATCTTCCTGATTGTACGCTTCTTCGACGAAGAACGAATTGTCTTCGATGGCGTCATCAAATGTCCGTGCGTCGGACTGCGCCAACATGTGAATCGGAATCAAGGCAAACAACATCAGTAGCGCGCATCGTTCTCGACAGGTCACTTTGCGTTTCTCCTTCTTGATGAGTTTGAGTATTGCAGAATCCCTCGAACGCGGATTATGCTATCGTCGTCGCCTGAATTTCAATGAACCTCTTGTCACGCTGACCGCGGCAGAAGGTCGTAACAACGGTCTATCCGCCAGCAAGCAATCGCCAGAACTGCGCTACGAAGAAGCAGAGCGCCACTCCCAACACAACAGGCATGAGCGATGACACAACCGTCCACTTGACGCTTCCTGTTTCTTTGTAGATGGTGTAGATCGTTGTCGAGCACGGATTGTGGACCAGACTGAAGAGCATCAGGTTCACCGCGGTCAGCAGCGTCCAGCCGCCCGCGTGAAACACTGCCATGTATGCGAGAGAGTCGTCAAGCTCGAACATTACCCCCGCGCCTGAGCCGTAGCCCGTAATACCGGAACTCAACACCGTCAGCATAAGGATTGTCGGTATCACGATTTCGTTTGCGGGGATGGCAATGATATAAGCAAGAAGAATCACGCCATTCAAACCAAGCAACACGCCAAACGGATTCATGAAATTGATTGCATGCTCGGCAAGACTGAGATTGGCGACATGGATATTGCTGAGGAGCCAGATAACTGCGCCTGCCGGAACAGCAAACACCACCGCGCGCCAGAGCACGAAGATCGTCCGGTCGATCAATGAC
>JACRFA010000104.1 GCA_016218065.1 Ignavibacteriota bacterium
ATGAAGCGTCTCTGGGTGGGTAAGAATCTCGACGGACTTCTTACTCGTCGCGAGATGGAGGCGCAGCTCGTTGACACATGTATTGTTTGAGTGGGAATCGAAATCCGCGGACGAACTCTTTTCGTAAAAGAAGGGGAGAGTATGTTTCCCCCAACGAATAGCCAGTCAGGAAGAGAATCTGCTTTTCAGGAAGAGAATCTGCTTTATAGACTTATGTTACGCATGGTGCCTATATCACCTCGTCACTACGTGACGAAGAACGCGCGGTTGGTATCGATAGGCAGACCATGAATGGTCTGCCTATCATCAATTCGTCCCTACGGGACGAACGAAATGAGAATGACGGAATGCCACGTAGTGGCACGCCGAAATTAGGGAAGAACGAAGCCTCACAGCCCGTCGCGTAGCGACGGATGAAAGGCAATATCAGCAGAATTGGGTTCTGCGTAACGTCAGTTAAAGAATCTCCCCCATGTCAGATTCAGCGAACACAGTACTGCTCATTGCCGATATCAGCGGGTACACGGCATTCATGAAGCAGCACGCGGTTGCCAGCAGTCATGCGAAGCAGATCATTGTGAAGCTGCTTCGAGCGATGATGCGCTGCGCGAAGCCGCCGCTGAAAGTGGCAGAGCTGGAGGGAGATGCGGTGTTCTTCTTTGCACGAGGAAATGCTTCGAACGTCGATCGACTGGCAGAACAAGTCAAAGCGCAGGTGGTCGATTTGTTTGCGGCGTTCAAGAAGGAACTCCACGACATCGATTCGCTCAAGACCTGTTCGTGCGATGCCTGCGATCATGTGCACAATCTTCAATTGAAGCAAGTGATGCACGTTGGCGCCGTTGAGATCGAGCGGATTGACCGCTTCGAAAAGCTGTTTGGTCTCGATGTCATTCTTGTGCATCGCATGCTCAAGAATTCCGTTTCCGCCAACGAATACGTGATGATGACTCATCCGACGTTCACGCGCATCAAAGACTTCTTCGGACTTGAACCTGAACGACGCAAAGAATCGTTCGAGGGCGTTGGAGAAGTTGAGACGCTCGTGTTCTATCCGACCAACCTCCAACATCTCCAGTCGCAAGCCGGCAACGGATCGACATCCTCGGCGCTTGCTAAACTCCTGTGGCGCGTCAAGATCACTGTCCGAACTATCTGGGATCTCATCGGCCTGGGAGAATACAGAGGCACATTCCGAAATCTTCCTGCCTGACCGGGAACATTTTTGTTCCTTTTTTGTTATTATCTCAAAGCAAATTCGGTTCACAAAAAGGGGTTTCTCTGCATGCGATTTCTTTCGTTCGTACTACTCGTACTGTTTGTGTTCTCAACCACGCTCGCTCAAAAAACTGAGAAGGCGCCAAACTTCAAGCTCAAGTCTCAGCACGGCAAAGTTGTTGAGTTGGCGAAGCTAAAAGGAAAAGTTGTTGTCGTAAATTTCTGGGCGACCTGGTGTGGGCCATGCAAGCGAGAAATTCCCGGGTTCATGGAAGTGTACAAGCAATACAAAGACAAGGGACTTGAAATTGTGGGCGTCTCGCTCGATCAGCAGGGATGGGACATCGTGCGTCCGTGGCTTGCTCGAACTCCCATTTCGTATCCGATAGTTGTCGGCGACGCAGCGCTGGCAGAAGCGTATGGCGGCATCGAAGGCATCCCGACGACGTTCATCGTTGACAAAAAAGGGAACGTCGCCCGCAAGCATGTGGGCTACATGAGTAAATCAGATTTTGAAGAGATTGTGAAGTCATCTCTGTAGTCCCGCGCTGCTTGATTGCTCATGCTCCGGCGGTGAAGTAGCGAACCTCACTTATCGTCCGAGGTTGGCTCTGGTCCAATAGATCTCTCCCTCGGATATCGTTCCGAAACTCCAATTCAGATCAGATCAATTTTGGACGAGCTCCTTTTTTGGGCTACTGGCGGGTACTCCTCGTCAAGACATCATTGCATGGCGCGAAGCGGAGCAGTGGATTTCGGCGCAAGGGCGGTCGCCCTTGTTTCGGCCGCGAGATCGTTGGCTGTTTGCAAATAATCAATGAACCTGAAACTTAAAACCTGACCCTTCGTTCATTTCCCTTCTTTGAATCTCCGTTGGAAGACTTTATATTGTGCCAGCTAACTCTTACACATCATTGGTGTTGGATATGAACAGCCAAGTGACAGCAGAAGATCAGCTCGCGAGATTCGAAGAGCGCGTTGCCCGCGGTGAGAAGGTCGAGCCTGGCGATTGGATGCCTGATGAATACCGCAAGTCTCTCATCCGCATGATCGGCCAGCATGCGCACAGCGAGATCGTCGGGCAGCTGCCGGAGGGAAAGTGGATTCCGTATGCTCCCGGATTCAGACGCAAGCTCACGCTCATCGCGAAGGTGCAGGATGAAGCCGGGCACGGCCAACTGCTGTATCGTGCCGCTGAGACTCTCGGCAAATCGCGCGAGGAGATGCTCGAAGAGTTGCTCGCAGGAAAAGCAAAGTACGCGAACGTCTTCAACTATCCTACGCCATCGTGGGCCGACGTCGGCGTGATCGGGTGGCTTGTGGATATGGCGGCGGTTGTGAATCAGACGATGCTGCAGCAAACGTCGTTCGGGCCGTATGCCCGAGCGATGAAGCGTATCTGCTACGAAGAGTCGTTCCACATCAAGCAAGGCTACGATCTCGTGGCGACGCTTGCAAAGGGAACTCCCGAACAAAAAGCGATGGTGCAGGGAGCAATTGATCGGTGGTGGTATCCCACGCTGATGATGTCGGGTCCGCCGGACAATCTCTCGGCGCACACGCTACAGTCATTGAAGTGGCGCATCAAGACAAAGACCAACGAACAGGTCCGGCAGGAATACGTCGATCTGATCGTGCCGCAGATTCGCGCATTAGGTCTCACGATTCCCGATCGCGATCTGAAGTATGACGAGAAGAGCGAGCATTGGTCGTACACACAACCGGATTGGGAAGAACTGAAACGCGTTGTGAACGGCGACGGACCGATGAACAAGGAGCGGCTTGCCGTGAGAAGGAAGGCACACGAAGACGGGCGCTGGGTACGCGAGGCGCTTGCTGCAAAGCGGAAGGAGGTCGCCGCATGAGCGATACACAGTTCGATACGTACGAAGTTTTTCATCAGAAGAAGAAAGGCGATCCTCACATCCACGTCGGTGCGGTGCATGCACCCGATCCGCAGACGGCGTTGCAATACGCCCGCGACCAGTTTGCGCGGCGGCTTGCGTGCGTAAGCTTGTGGGTCGTGAACTCGCGGGACATTACGGCGACCGACTATCAGGACGAGCGGTTCTTCAGCATGGTTCTCGACAAATCATATCGCGACCCGAAGGACTTCGACGCGCCATTGAAGGAGACGAACGTGTGAGTACCTCCGACGGCATTCCAACACAAGCGCTCGAAACGCTGCTCTTGGCGCTTGCCGATGACGAGCTGATGCTTGGCCATCGCAACGCCGAGTGGACAGGCTACGCTCCGCTCATCGAAGAGGACATCGCGTTTTCGAATATCGCGCAGGACGAATTGGGTCATTCGCTCGCATGGTTTACGCTCTATCAGCAGTTGAGCAACAAGAAACCTGACTCACTGGCGTTTGAACGTGAGTGGAGCGACTACACGTGTTGCCGCTTCGTGACGTACCCCAAGGGGGATTTCGCGTATACAGTTGTTCGTCAATATTTGTTTGATGAAGCAGAGCAAGTAAGGCTTCGAGCGTTCTCGCTCTCTCCGTATGAACCAATCAGAGATGTGTCGGCGAAGATTCTCCGCGAGGAGGCATATCACCTCATGCATTCACAAGGCTTGATCGAGCGGCTCGGCGATGCGACGGAGGAGAGTCACCGCCGGATGCAGGCTGCGTTGAACGATGCATTTCCGCAGGCGCTCGGGATGTTTGAAGCGCTTGAAGGCGAAGACGAGCTGATCTCATCCGGCATCTTTGGCGGGAATGCGAAACTCCGCGATGAATGGCTGGGACGAGTTCAGCCTGTTCTTGAGAACGCGACCCTCCTCATCCCAGGCGCGCCGGCTGATTTTGGTGGAAGGAAAAGAAACCACGTTGAATATTTGCAGCAATTGGTTGATGATCTGCAATCAGTGTACAAGATTGCTCCTGGAGCGAAGTGGTAGAGGTGAAATGAAAAGACCGAACCATGAGCTTCAGTGAAGTCGTTGACGAAGTGCAGAAAGCACGGTGAGGAAAGCCGCGCGACAGTCCATGAAAGACTTGAAGGGTTCACGTCAGATATTGATGAGCTTAAAAGAATGATGAACGAAGAATGAAAGTGTATTGAGCGTGAGCCCCTCAGTCCTTGACATAGATTTGATCTGGAAAGCGCTCGGGACAATTACCGATCCGGAGATCCCCGTTCTTTCGCTTGTTGAGATGAAGATCATCCGGGATGTTCAGGTCACACGCGACGCCATCCGCGTGGTCATCTCTCCGACATTCATCGGCTGTCCGGCGCTTGAGCAAATGAAGAGTGAGATTCGAGCGCGACTCGCCGGCATTGGTTTCAAGCAGGTCGAAATCGAAACGACATTCGCTCCGCCGTGGACAACAGAATTGCTCGCCGACGATGCGAAAGAGAAGCTCCGTTCGTTTGGGATCGCACCGCCGCCCGGCGGTGAAGGCGAGCTCATCGCGCTTCTCTTGCTTCCTGTTGCGTGTCCATTCTGCAACTCACAACAAACTCGCCTCGACAGCGAGTTCGGCGCAACACTCTGCAAGCAGATTTACTTTTGCGACAATTGCAGACAACCCTTCGAACGCTTCAAGCCGATCTAACCGACTTCAACGAAGAAGAATCATCTTCTTCACATCTGAAAAAATTCCTGCTTCAAGGCGATGCACGTAAACGCCGCTGGCAAAATTTGCAGCATTCCATTGAACCGTGTGTGCGCCCGGCTCCTCACCACGTTCACCAGAGTTGCCACCTCCCGGCCAAGCATTTTTCGGGAATCTCCATTCTCCTCGGGGAGTTACTGGGTGGCGATTGCGTTTTCCACTTTCAAATCTCGAAGCAAGTGGTCGAGGGACTTCTTGCACAATCCGATTCTCTCAACCAAGAAAGTCGCTTTCTTCTTGAGAGACTTTTCATCCGGACTTCTATGATCGGAAAGAGAAAGTCGAAATTGTCAATCGACGATAATGAAGACAGTAAAATATTTTCGGAGAAAGCGTGTTTGTGCTTGATTTTATCAAGTTGTTCGAATATATTTGCGACGCTTTTTTTGAATGTTGCGAATCTTCTTTTCAACTATGCTATCATTTTTATTCATATTCACAAGAGGTAAGCCTCGATGGTTCTCGGAAGTAGAATTCGCAACGTCGCGCCTGTTCTTAACGTTCGCCGCTTTTGCCTTTTCCTTTCTAGCAAGCCAACCCGACGCGAGTCGGAAGAAAACAGTCGTTGCAGCAGCGCGGACCAACCAACTTCGCGGGAGCGAGGAGTTTTAGGAAACTAAACGTCATTCATAATCATTTATCGTTCATAAGGAGGGAATTCATGAAACGTTTTGCATCGGTTGCCGCGCTGCTTGCGCTCTTGGCAGTCCTTCTCTACACGCGTTACGAATGGCCGGCCACATTTGCTGCTGATGAAAGGTTCAGGTACGATGGACCCGCACTCGCTGCCAGAATGGAGTTCGAGCGGACGAAGGATCCGGCTACGGGTCGTGTACCGAGAGAGCGATTGCTCGCGGCGCTGGAACAAACCCGTCAATCAAAATTTTCTGTGCTCAACAGTCCTCAAAAGACAAATGCACTGGTTTGGTCAGAGAGAGGACCGAACAGTGACGTGACCGGTCCATCCAATGGTAACACTCGAGCAAACAGCGGAATCGCATCCGGCAGGATACGAGCTATCATTGTAGATTCATCAGACGCAACACACAAAACCGTATGGATCGGAGGCGTCAGTGGCGGACTCTGGAAAACAACTGACATCACGGTTTCGCCCGCCACATGGACTTTGGTCAATGATTTTCTCAGTAACCTCGCCATAGCTGATATCTGCCAGGACCCACGGGTAGGATTTCAAAACATCATGTATTTCTGTACCGGCGAATCCTATTACAACGCTGACGCCGTGCAGGGCAATGGTGTCTTCAAGAGTATAGATAACGGGGTCACTTGGACATTGCTCGCGAGTACGAGTACGTATGTGTCCGGTACGCGCATTCTCTGCGACTACTTGGGTAATGTGTACCTAGCAACGCGAGGTACAGGATTGTTGCGCTCCACGGATGGCGGAACTTCCTGGACAGACATCACGCCAAGTGGATTACCATCCGATATATGTGATTTGGAGATCACAACAACGGGAGCCGCCGGTCGGCTGCATGTGGTCAGCGGGATTTTTACGACACAAGCTTACCGATTTACCGACATACCGGTTACCGTAACCTCTGCAACGTGGACAGCTCCTACTACTGCTTTTCCCTCCTATCTTAATCGAGCGGAAATCTGTGTCAGTGGCTCAACTCTCTATGCTCTCCCTGTAGATGGGTCAGACCAAGTACCTACCATCTACAAATCAACTGATGGAGGAGCCAATTGGGCAGCTACAGGTGCACAGCCAACAGCCGGATGGACAAACGGACAGGGATGGTATAATCTGGGTTGCGATATCGATCCCACTTCCGGAGGGGCGACATGCATTGTGGGAGCGATCGACAATTGGAAAACAACGGATGGCGGTGGAAGTTGGACCAAAATATCCGAGTGGGTGGGGACCGTAGGTCAGTACGTTCATGCTGATGTACACAAGATTCTCTTTTGGGATGGCGGCAATAAAATGCTCTTTGGATGCGATGGAGGCGTGCATTATTCAAGCGATAAGGGAACAACGATACGAGATCGAAATGTCGGTTTGCGGATTAAGCAATTTTATTCGTGCGCCATTCATCCCATCGTCACCAATTATTTCCTCGCGGGAGCCCAGGATAACGGCGTTCATCAATTCAGCAATCCCGGACTTGGCAATACTATTGAAGTAAAAGGCGGCGACGGAGGGTTTGCAGCGATTGACCAAAATGAGCCTCAGTATCAATTCGGCACGTATACCAATAACGTATATCAGAGAAGCACTGACGGCGGCGCTTCGTGGAACACTGTTTCTTTTTCTAGCACAGGCCGATTCATCAATCCGTATGATTATGATAATACCGCGAATATTATGTATTGCGGTGATGATGCATCGAAATTCCGCAGGTGGACCGATCCGCAGACCGGAAGCACTTCAGACGTCGTGAGCATTACCAATATGACCGGCGAAGTTACCGCGGTGAGCGTTTCACCATTTACTTCCCACCGTGTTTTTTTCGGCACCAACAGCGGTAAGATCGTGCAAGTGGACGGCGCCAATACCATTGTGTCAGGTTCGGCGGGTACCGACCTCTCTTCAGGTCTTCCCGGCGGGACGGTTTCCTGTATCAATTTCGGAACCAGCGGGTCGAACCTCATAATCTGTGAATCCAATTACGGCATTAACAATGTGTGGGTTTCGACAGACGGAGGTGCTACCTGGGTGGCCATCGACGGTAATCTGCCGGACATGCCGGTCCGATGGTGCATGTTCTATCCAGGTGACAATACGAAAGCTTACATCGCAACTGAAACTGGTGTCTGGGAGACCGCTTTGATCAGTGGTGGAAGTACTGTATGGACTGCCGACCCCACATTCCCAGCCGTTCGCACAGATATGATCAAATACAGGTCCGGCGATCAGGAGTTTGCCGCCGCGACACATGGTCGAGGCCTATGGACATCGAACATCAGCACTCTTCCTGTTCAGTTAGCTTCGTTCTCGGCGCGCTATATCAATAGCGCCGGCGTGCGCATTGATTGGCGCACGATCAGCGAAATAAACAATTACGGATTTGAAGTACAGAAATCCCCCAACGATCATTTGAATTATCAAAGTATTGATGGGAGTTTTACTGCGGGCCAAGGGACAACAAACGAACCTCACGATTATTCGTGGATCGAGCAAAACGCCCAGCCGGGTCGGTGGTTCTACCGCTTAAAACAAATCGACCTTGACGGAACAGTTCACTATTTTGATGGCGTATTGGTGGATGTCCTAACTTCGATTGGAGATCACCAAACGCCCGCGCAGTTCTCGTTATATCAAAATTATCCCAACCCGTTCAATCCCGCGACAACATTCCGGTTCGATTTGCCGGCTGCCGGGAAAGCACGTCTGACAATCATCGACATAAGCGGCAAGGTTGTTGCAGAGATTGCGAACGGGCAAATGGACGCTGGCAAGCATTCGCTCACTTGGAATGCATCAGGCTTCGCGAGCGGTGTTTACATCTATCGCTTACACGCGGGCGAGTTTGTTGCAACAAAGAAGTTGGTTCTTGTGCGGTAAGTTGAGTGAGATGTAGATAGAGACCAAGAAGCCCGAGGCGTATTGCCCGGGCTTTTTTGTTGGTTCCAAATCCCAAATCCCAAATCCTCGACGAGTCGAGTCATCGACCAAATCCAAAATCCTCGCATCTTCAAATCCGATCACAGCATGAATTTCGTATCCCCTTTGTACCATTCTATCAAACCAACCTTCACCAAAAACATTTTAGGAGGAAGTATGCCAGCAGATCAGAACAAAGCCATCGTTCGTCGGCTGTTCGACGAAATGTGCAACGGGCGAAAGCTGAACGTTGCCGGCGAGCTGTTTTCATCAAACCACATCTACCATGACCCGCAACAACCTGATCCCGGACCGGGACCTGAAGGGATGAAGCAAGTCATCGCGGCCTACCAGACATCCTTTACCGATGCGCATTGGGATGTGGTGGAGACGATTGCCGCAGAGAAAGATACTGTGGTCACTCGCTGGATCGGGTCGGGGAAGAATGACATCGGCCTGATGGGAATGCCAGCGACGGGCAAGCGTGTGAAGGTCTAAGGAATCTGGATGCATCGAATACAGAACGGCAAGATTGTCGAGAGCTGGAATGTTTGGGACACGCTCGGCATGCTTCAGCAGATGGAAGTTGTGCCGAAGATGGGGACTGCGAAGGTGACCGCGGAGAAGAGAAACTGAAACCCTGCTGCTAACCCTGAGCGTCGTCTGCTGCCAACCCTGAGCGCCGTTAGCGAAGGGTCTGATTGTCGTATGTTTAGCGAAAGAAAGAGATCCTTCGCGAAAAGCGCTCAGGATGTGGTGACTTTTCAGCGAAGGGTCTGGTAGTCGGATCTTTAGTGTGAAAGAGATCCTTCGCGAAAAGCGCTCAGGATGTAGTGACTTTTCAGCGAAGGGTCTGATTGTCGGATGTTTAGCGAAAGAAAGAGATCCTTCGCGAAAAGCGCTCAGGATGTAGTGACTTTTCAGCGAAGGGTCCGATTGTCGGATGTTTAGCGAAAGAAAGAGATCCTTCGCGAAAAGCGCTCAGGATGTAGTGACTTTTCAGCGAAGGGTCTGATTGTCGTATGTTTAGCGAAAGAAAGAGATCCTTCGCGAAAAGCGCTCAGGATGTGGTGACTTTTCAGCGAAGGGTCTGGTAGTCGGATCTTTAGTGTGAAAGAGATCCTTC
>JACRFA010000108.1 GCA_016218065.1 Ignavibacteriota bacterium
ATGATCGTGTACAGCCCTGTGATGACGACAACGAGCAGCGAACCAATCCAGAAACTATCCATGCCCATGAAGTTCATTTCCGGTAGAAGCACGGCGAACACAACGCCGCCCGCGAAAATACCCACGGCAATTTTTGTCAGCACATAAGCGACAAGAGAGATGACGGAGAGAACCGTACGGTTTGCAGGAGAGAAGCGGCGCTCAAGAAACTCCGGCATCGTAAAGACCCTCGATCGCATGTAGAACGGCACCATCACCCACCCCAGCACAAGTAAGCACCACGCGTGCAGCTCATAGTGTGCAAGCGCGACGCCGTCCGTTGTGCCCGAGGCGGACAAGCCGACCAGATGCTCCGAGCCGATGTTCGAAGCAAAAATCGACGCGCCGACGACGAACCACCCCATCGACCTTCCGGCAAGAAAGTATGAATCGGATGTGTTCTTGAGTTTCCGCGCCGACCACCAGACGATGCCGAGGATGAGAGCAAAATATCCGGCGATGACGATCCAATCAAGTGTTTGTAAGACGCTCATAGTTGCGTACTCCATTGTTGGTGCTTGTTATGGTGGGTTGCTGTATTTTCACAAAACCATTCTCCCTTTCCATCCACGAGCTGCGTCTGGCAGCGAAGTCGGGACGGATGACGAAGAAAGCGCGGCGTGCTTGCCAAAAAAAGGGATGGTCGTAGAATGCGAGCGGCTTGGCTCCCTCGAGGTCGTATGAGAGAACGACTTTCCAATGTGATTCTTTTGAGTGGTGCGGCGGGCGCCAATGCCAGCATGCAATCACGTCCGCGCCGCTTGAGATGTGGACGCTTCATGATACGGATTGATCGCCACGACATCAAGATGTTTCGCAATCGCGGACTCGTCGAAAGCCTTCAAGACTTCCTTCAGGAGTGATGATACCCGCGCCAGACTCCGGCTCAATTCCGCTCTGCAATACCAAGCGCCGTTACGAGAAAGCACGAGGACACATGCACTCATCTCATCAAGACGAGCTTCCTCGTTGCAGTGAAGCTGCCCGATCTCAGCGTGTAGAAGTACACGCCGCTTGCCAAACCCGAACCATTGAACCTCACCTCATAACTTCCCGAGTTCAAATTCTCATGCACCAGCGTTGCGACTACTTTTCCCAACACGTCGTACACTTTCAGTACGGACGGGGCATGCCCCGTCCCTACGGGAATGGTGAATCTGATCGTCGTGCTCGGATTAAACGGGTTCGGATAATTTTGCCCGAGCACAAACTTTTGCGGAAACGAGGGCATGAGCGTTTCAGCCACTGCAACAAGACCGCCGACTGTCGTGCTGAGGATGGTTCCGTTTTCGCCAACAACAAAGACTGCATTCGCAGGAGGAAAGCAAACACCCCAGAAGAAATACGACGTTCCGCTTGACTGAGCGAGCCATGAGTTTCCTCCATCCGCTGTTTTCAAGATCGTTCCTACGTCGCCGACAACATAGCCGCTGCTGTTGCCGGACATCGAGACGCCGCGGAGAACGTTCGTCGTGCCGCTTACTTGGCTCAGCCAATTGCTCCCGCCATCGGTGGTTCGCAGGATTGTGCCGGCAGCTCCGACGGCAACACCATGACTAGCATTGACGAACGAGACTCCATACAGCGTGCTCGTCGTCCCACTCGACTGAGCGCTCCACGTCATTCCTCCATCGGTCGTTCGCATGATCGTGCCTGAAGAACCAACTGCTACAGCATCGTTTGTGTTGATGAAGGCGATGCCGTAGAGAGTATTCACGGTTCCCCTTGTTCGGTTCGTCCAAAGAGCGCCGCCATTTGTCGTGCTGAGAATTATCCCGTTTGCACCGACAGCAATTCCGTTATCAGCATTCACAAATGAGACTGCGCGTAACGCACTGCTTGTGCCGCTCGCCTGACTAAGCCATGCACTTCCGCCGTCAGTCGTCCGGAGAATCGTACCTGCAGACCCGACCGCCGTTCCGCGAGATTCGTCAGCGAACGAAACGCCATAAAGAGTATTCGTCGTTCCGCTTGTTTGCGTCGTCCATGAACTTCCGCCATTCGTTGTCCGCAGGATTGTTCCCGAAGCGCCCACTGCAGTTCCATGATTCGAGTCGGTGAAAGCGACACTTTGCAGGATCTTTGTTATGCCTCGCGTTTGATTCGCCCAGCCGCTTCCACCATCCGTTGATTTGAGCAGCGTGCCGACTAAACCCACCGCCATCGCGTTGGCGCCGCGAAACGAAACACCCCACAACTCATTCGTTGTGCCGCTCGACTGCGATGCCCACGTGGCTCCTCCGTTTGTTGTTTTGATGACGGCGCCGAAATACCCAACGGCAATTCCACTGTTCGCATCGGTGAAGGAGACTCGATAGAGATCGCTTGTGGCCGGGCTTGACGGGACGATCCACGTTGCTCCGCCATCTGTTGTTCTGCGAATCGTTCCCTCCGCACCGACCGTCGCGCCGTTGTTCGCATCCGAGAACGAAACGCTGAACAGCCACTTGGTTGTGCCGCTTGTTTGCGTCAACCACGATTGTCCGCCATCCGTTGTTCGCACAATTGTTCCGCCGATGCCAACCGCAGCACCGTTGTTGATGTTCGTGAATGAGACGCCCCAGAGCGCGTTCGTTGTCGGACTCGTCTGTTGAATCCAATCCGCTCCGCCGTTGGTTGTTCTGAGAATTCTCCCACCCGCTCCAACCACAAACCCCGTAGCGGCATCGATCATGGCAACATCATATATCCACGACGTCGTCCCACTTGACTGACTGACCCACGTCGTTCCACCATCGGTGGTTCTCAGGATTGAACCACTGGAACCAACGGCAGTTCCGTTGTCCGCATCCGAGAACGAGACCCCGGTAAGAACCTCGTCGATCCCTCTTGATTGATTGATCCATGTCGCTCCACCATCCGTTGTTCTGATGATCGTCCGATTGCCGACCGCGGTTCCGATATTCGCGTCAACAAAAGAAATACTGTAGAGCGAGTTTCCTTGCGGAACCGGGTTCTGCCACATCCACCCTGTTTGGGTTGGTAGTTGAAGTGGGATTTGAGCTTGTGAGCCATTGACAAGTGCGAGAATGAGTATTGAGCAAAGTAATGTCACGAAGGTAGTGCGCATCATTCGATTCTTTCCTTAGACAATTAGCATCAGAAGTGTTCGCCTCTGAATATTATTGCATTGACAGAAGACAGCGTCATGTACAGACGTGTCCGCCTCTGCCGTTTATTGTGATGGCATCTCGTTGTTGCTGGATTGTGATAGTCCCTGATCGAGTCCTCTCTGGTTAGACTTCAGATCGGAAGATCGGGAGGAGAGCCGGGAAGAGATGCGGACAATAGCACCGACGCCGCGCAATGGCAGGGTCGATGATGCTATGCTCTCCTCTCTCAAGTTAGGAAGGGGCGTGGAGAAACTCAAGGCTTGTTTTGTAGAGATTCCCCATCGGAAAGTGCACAAACATTGTCATTCTGAGCCTCGCACCCCAGAGGCGCCGTGCCTGCCGGTCTACGACTCGTAGAGCAGGCAGGAAGAATCCACGAACCTGTTCTGGTCGATGACTCGCCTCGTCGAGATTCTTCACTCCGTCCCAACATGGAAAGCAGTTGGTCCCGACACCGTCGGGACAGAATGACAATCAAAAAACTATCAACATGTTTTCTCGGCGTTTTCGGGAATCTCTATTTGTTTTGACTTGAGGAGTCGAAAAGCCACGGCGCTCAATCCCGCATTGCGGAACTAAGCGCCGTTGAAAGAAGGTCGGAGGACAAATGTCCTCACTTAATCATCAACATCTTTCGCGTTGCTGAAAATGTTCCCACCTCAAGTCGATAAAAATACAAGCCCGAAGCAACCATCTGGCCAAAGTAATCTTTGCCATTCCAAGTCGCTTCGTATGTTCCGGCGTTGTAGTCTCCGTCCATCAGTCGAACGATCTCTTGTCCGATCACATTATAGACAATCAATTGAACCTGCCCGCGCTCAGCAACCGTAACGCTGATTTTCGTCGACGGGTTGAATGGATTCGGATAGTTCTGTGACAACGAGTGCTTCAACGGTACGTTCCCTGCGACCGGTTTCACGCTCGTGAAGCCCCATTGACGCCAGAAGTACCACAATGTATCGGCGAGCGCGAGATCGGTTGCTTCGCGCCAATCTGCAAGGTTCGCATCGGAACCAACGCCAAAGGACGGAACGGATGCAGTCACGCCCGACGGATTACGATGGCAACTTGCAGCGCATGTGTTGATCATGCCAAGCGAGGGCGATCCCACTGTAGAATAGCGACGCGTAGCGTTTGGCGCAATTACTCCCCACGTGTGCGTAGCAATGTCAAAAGAATTCGCGGTGACCGCTGTGAGCGTCATGTGGCACTTCGAGCATCGCCCGCCGCCGCCAGTGTTTGCAGCGTTGGTCGGATCGTACACGTTGTGTTTCGTGTGCGCATTCACGTATCTGCCGATTGAGTCTTTGAATGCAATCGGGCTGCGTACCCATGCCTTCTGCACCGACGCGAACGGTCCGTGCGTCGCGTGACACGCAAGACAAAGCGTGTTGTCTTTGTCGCTCACCTTGAAGCGATCCGCACCAACTGTCAGTGAATCGACAATGTCCTTCTCGTTTGATGTTGGTTTGTGCGATGAATGGCAAGTGAAGCAGCTCATCTCAACAAATGAGTTCGTGTAGTGCGCAGATCCCATCATGTCGTGATACTGCTGATGATGCTGACGAGGAACGTTGGTATCAACCCACGTGCCGCGCCCGCCGCCTGCATTTGGCGCGAGGCCGAAGTTCATAAACTGGTCGAGTCGCTTCGTTGTGTCGGCCGGATTGAAGTACGTGTCGTTCGATTCGTTGCGGTTGAATTCGTGCGTGCCGACCAATCCTGCGCCTCGCCACGATGACGCTCTGTTGTGGCATTGTCCGCACACTTCCATCTTTGATCGCTTGCTGAGCAACTTCGACGGGTTCATCTGGTGGTTCGGTCCGGCGCCGCCTGTTGAAGGACCGTGGCATGCTTCGCAACCAACCGTGAGATTGATCTCCGAGTTGTTGCCGGCCCATCGCGCCACCCACTGTGTATCGGCCCCTGCCACGACGGTCGAAACTCTTCCGCCTGTGAGATGGCAGCCCATGCAGTTCTTGTCCCACGACTTCTTTCGGAAGTAGATCGAGTCCGTTCGAATCGCTGCGCCACTGCTCTTGAACCACGTGTTCGGATTGTATGTCACCCACGAGCCGGTGCTGTTGTCGAGGTACTTCTTAAGATTCCATTGAATCGGAAGAATGTAGTAGCTCGTATCAATCTTCACGAGATAGCGTTGCTTGTAGCCCCAACCGTACGTGTAGGCAACCTTGTAGTTCGGTCCGCCGGCGCCGACGCGAGCATAGTAGTCGCTGCCGACTTTGCTCAAATAGACTTTTGCATTGCCGTAGCTCGCGCCCATCGACACGCTGTCGCCGTTTTGAAATTTCTGCCACGTGCGCATGGAGACCGTGTCGGGCTTCAGGTGGATCTTGGCATGAAGACTATTCTGCCAATGACTATACTGGTTGCCAAACACACCTGAGTGACAGGTCTGGCAGTACTGCGAACCCTGATATGTTTGTGCATCGACACTCGCTTGCACGAACACTATCAGGAACGCAAGCGTCAGAAAAAGTACAACTGCTTTCATGTTGTTCCTTTCGTTTTGAATGTTGGATTGTGAGTGGTAAGCCCCATGAATACACGCCCGCATACATTCGGCGTGTCTTGTCTTCGGCACGGGGAAGTTCTTGCTTATGATTGTTCTTGGCGACATCTCTTCGCATCAAAATTATTATGGAACCGATCGCTCTCCCAACGTGACGCTCTTCCCATCCGGCAGTACAACAGTCCCAACTCCGGTCAGGTAGGCCAAACCTTTTCCCTTGATCACGCCGAAGTAGATCGGCTCATCGCTTGCGCTCTCGACGAGCAAGTCAGATCTCGTGAAGGGAAACGTCAATCCGTTTGTCTGAATGGCGATGATAGATCCATCTCCGGTTGGGCAAGCAAGCAGACCCATTTCATCCGGGGGAAAGTCTTTGAGTCCGCGGGTCTGACCTCCGGAGAGAGGTTCGGGTGAGAAGCAACCGTATTCGCTATCTTGCCGCACATTGTCATCGATCACGACAGAAACCGATTTGGCAAAATATCCGATTGCGCCTTTCTGTGGATTGACCGACCGCCACAGATTCCATTTCTCTCCGAGAATGTTTAACGGGATGATGAAACCGGATTCACGACGTCCGAGTCGGCTCATCATCTCTTGCAACTTCATCGCAAGCTTTGCTGATCCGGCGAACTTTCCTGAAGGAAACCTGGCGAGAAAGATTTTGAGTGAGGATCGGTCGAGCGAGTTCACATCAGCCCATGCCCTCTGCTCTGAATCCGCAGCCATTGTTCTTGCAGGCTCGGTCTGGCCGAACAGTGGGCAGCTAAGCAAGACGGACGCCGCGATCTGAATAAGAATACGCCTCTTCACGTTGTTCTCTCCTCGAACAATCCTGATGCAAAATTCAACGTGAGGAATTTGAGAAGAAATGTCGCGGCTTACAACTGAAGTTTGTCTTAAGAGTGATTAAGGATGCGGGAAAACCCTTCCTTCTCGGAACCAAAAAACAAAACCCCGGCTCCACTTGTAGAAAAGGAGCCAGGGTCTTTCGATTGAATGGGCGTTCAGCTCAATTCAAAGCAATGGATCACTTCACGAACAACATTTTTTTCGAGGCGATGTAGGAACCCGCCTCTATTCTATAGAGGTACACACCGCTTGCGACAGCTGAGCCGGCGTGATCAATACCATCCCAGTAAACCTTGTACGTTCCAGGCTCAGTGAGTTCGTTGGCAAGAGACGTCACATACTTCCCGAGCATGTCATACACCGCGATCTTGACATGAGCTTTTGCAGGAACCGCAAAGCGAATTGTGGTTGATGGATTGAAGGGATTGGGGAAGTTCTGCTCGAGCGCAAACTCCCGCGGCGCAACCCTCGACACCGGAACGCTGTTGATGATCGACGCGCCGATCAGATTTCCCTGATAGTGACACTTGCTCGCACACACCGAATGCGTGTCGGGCTTTACAATCTGATGCGGATACCAGTTGATCGCCTCATTGTACTTCATAATCAATGGTCGCACGCGGTTATTCTGAAGCGGCCATCGCCACGTATCATGCGCGATCTGTCCCTTCGATCTTCCGAAGCCGGTGAAGTGACAGGAAATGCAATCAACGGTCGTATGCTGCGGATAGTGATTCGTCATCGTGTGGCATGTCTGGCACTTCACGTCACCTTCATCCTGCCAGTTGTGGCGTCTGCCGGGATACGCGTGAACGTTCGAATGGCATTGTGCGCATTTCTTTGATGAGTGATTCGCGCTCAGCGCGTTCTCTTGAATTTGCGGATGGCGACGAATGTTCGTGCCCCATGCCTTGGGGTACGGCGGATCTTCCGAGAGGAAGCCGTTCATCGGCGGCTTGTAGTAGCCGATGTGGCAAGACTGACAAACAGCGTTCGATGCACGCAAACTATCGCCTGTATCGATCGTATGCGACGCGACATTTACCGTCCAGTCCATTGAGTACTCGGTCATCTTCCCGACACGGGCAAGCGAGCCGCCATCGCCAAACTGTTGCAGACTATCCCAGATCGCGAGCACGTTGCCAGTACTCGCCTGAATCTTGTTGGATTTGAAATGGCACGTCGCGCACGACGTATGACAACGGTTGCAGTCGTTGTTCACGTATGCTTCGCCGACCGACTCGCCGTTCACCGTTCGCACGTGTGCTTGTCGTTGTCGCCAGGTAACATGATGCGTTGAAGAATCGAAGCCGGCGTGCTGGGCATGACATCCATTTTTATTGCACGACATTGCCGCCGCGGTATAGTAGTTTCTTGTGCGCTCGCCGCCCGGCGTGATTGTGTCGTTCTTTGCGGAGAACCGCGCCCATCCGCCGTAATGCTTTACCAAGGAATTGGCGCCAGTGTGAGTGAACAGATTGCTTTGTGTGATGTCGGTGTGGCATTGCACGCAGAGCAAGTTGCGATGCTTGCTCATGTTGTACTTCAGAGAATCGACGAACAGCGGAATCGTCTCCGTCGTGCCGTTCGAAAGCGTGATCGTCTTGCTCAGTGATGCATTCGAATGGCAGAGGTAACATTGCTGTCGCGTAATCTGCGCATGAAGCGAGAGCGTGACAAGCAATGTTGCTGATACTGCAAGTATGGAAAGCCGTAAACGTTTGAACATAGTGACTATCTCCTTTTTGTCGCGTTAGAGCAACGCAGCAATGTGATTGAATGGAAAGAACAACGGCAGGTGTGTTTTGGGGTGAAGTGTGTACAGCCGATGAACCTATCGTCACCTTCTGTAAGCACAGAACACGCGGCCAGCCAACGCAATCAGTGCAACTCTCATTCGCTTCAAAGACTCGCACGAAAGTGAGCGACTGATTGCACATGCAAATTGGTGGGAATTGTTCAGGAGTTCAACTTAAGAGTTCCTTAAGATCGCTTAAGTGGAAGAATGCAACACTCAGATTAAGACGATTGCTCTTCCAACAGCCGCGGCGTACGTGAGGTAATTCCTGATTTTCGGTTTTGGAATGACCCTGAAGAGTGCTTCAGGAAAGCATTGTGTTATTGACAAACCCTCGCCCCGCGATTATATTGGAACCCGATAACGAAATCCGATAACATTATGGTTCGAGACTTTTTTCTTGGCTTCATCAAGGTGCACATCCTTCATCACGCCGCGCAAGTACCAATCTATGGCTTGTGGATCAAGGATGAGCTTGCCCATCACGGTTATAACCTGAGCCCGGGAACGTTGTATCCGATTCTTCATTCGCTGGAGGAACAAGGTCTTCTCAAGTCGTACTCAGAGACGGTGGATGGAAAGGTTCGGAAGTACTATGAAACGACCCCGAAAGGAACGAACGTGCTCACCGGGGCAAAGGGGAAGATCAAAGAACTCTTGGATGAAGTAATGTGAAGAAGGCGAAGGCAAGGTTATGAGGGAGGTCGAATTCGATTTGCTGAGCGTGAGGCCGCTGAAGACTCTGATTCTATGGCGGGGATTCCCGTACGTATTTCAGGCGTTGACGCTGATAGCATTCCTCCTGCTTGCCTACATTGGATTTGGCGTGTTCCCGACAGAAGGTATCAACGCCAAGCTCTTTGCCAAATCAAATCTCGTCACGCTCGTGATTTGGGGATTGTGGTGGCCCGCGATGATTTGGACTGCGGTGTTGGCCGGCCGTGCATGGTGCATGATATGTCCACTTGAGTTTGTCTCGAATCTCTCAGAACGGCTTGCGCGCCGGCTTGGAATCGAGCAACGCTCGCTCGGTCAATGGCTCCGCTCCGGCGCGCTGATGGTTCTGCTCTACTTCGCCATTCAAATGCTCGTGTCAGGTGTTGGTCTCCATCGTGTTCCTGCGTACACATCATTCTTCCTCATCGGATTGCTTGCCTCGGCAATCGTTGTTGGGTTCGTGTTTAAGGATCGAGCGTTCTGTCGCGCGTTTTGTCCCGTGGGATTGCTCCTCAATGCCTACGGAAGAGGCGGGATGCTTGCCGTACGTCCCGGATCAAGTGCTGCGTGTTCCAGCTGTGCTGATAAGGGTTGTCTGATCGCGAGCAATCGGAATAAGGTTGATGGTCGAAGCTGCCCGAGTCTTCTCAACCCTTCGCGGTTGAACAGCAACAAAGATTGTCTCGTCTGCGGACAGTGCATCAAGTCGTGCGCGCCGGACAATATGCAACTGGTGTTGCGGCAGCCATTTCCCGAAAAGGACGCGCGCGAGCCGCTTGCATCATGGCCGCTCACATTGTTCATCATGCTTGCGTCCGGCTTCGTCACTTCCGAGCTGACGGCAGAGTCGAGCATTGCGCAAGCTGCGTTCGTCTGGATTCCAGAACACATTGCAGACATCTTGCGGCTCTCCCACTATCTCGGATGGCTTGAGGGAATCTGGGCCCTTGTATTATTCCCGGCTGTGCTGTGGCTGCTGCTGGGAGGAATGATTGCTCTGTTTAGACGCACGAGCATTGGCGATGCGTGGAGGAGACTGGCGCTACCGATCGCAGTTATTGTTTCCGCCGCACACATGAGCAAAGCGCTTGCGAAGTTCACGTCGTGGGCTGGATTTTTTCCGCACGCGCTCACTGATCCCTTGGGGACGAAGACTGCCATGGACATTGCATCGCACGCCGTTCCTTCACCCGAACCGTTGGTGAATATTCACGTTGCATCAGGAATTGCATTCGGTCTTCTCCTCGTCGGAACGCTGCTAGCATTGCGAGAAGTGCGCCTCGCAAATCCGACGTATCTCCGCGTGCATGCGGCGCCGAAGTTTGCATTGGCGGGATTGTTTGTCATTATCATAATGGCGTGGGGTTGATTTCGTTCTGAACGAAGCGAAGCCCTGGTGGGTGAGCGTAGTGAAGGGTTAGTTTGGGATTCTTCTCCAAAGGGGTCCTTCGGACAGTTCGTCACGTTGTTCTTTCAAATCACTACTGGAGATGTCTCATGCAACCACACCATTTCTCATTGCGTCATCCTCTCATTCGCATCTCCACTACTCTTCTTCTCTGCTTTTTCTGTCCCACATGTGCGGAACCTGCGAAGGACTCCGCTTCTCCTGATTCTGTTTGGCTGAAGGGAACCTCCGACGAGAAATTTCATACCGTCGCCCGCCAACTTCGCGGCTTCGACATGGCGATGATGGAAACCGCTCATCGCTATACGGAGTTATACTGGGCAGGGCGCGACGGGAACTGGCAGTACGCGAAGTATCAGGCCGAGAAAATTCGCACTGCGATTGAAAACGGCTTGCAGCGACGGCCGAAGCGTGCTGCCTCTGCACAGACGTTTCTGACATTTGTGCTGCCGGAAATGCTCACGGCGATAGAGAAGCAGGATTCGTCACTGTTTTGGAATCGCTTCGGAGCGTTAACTTCCACCTGCAACGCGTGTCACGAAGCAGAGAAGGTTGCATTCATCAACGTGGCGCCGCCTGAAACGCGGCTGTCGCCTGCGCATCTCTTCAAATAGAAATAGGAATACCCATGCACCAATCCGTGCTCTTCAAGCTCACGAGCAAGGAATCCTACGACACGGTTGTTCCTCTCATTCGATTGATGGTCGGCGCAGTCTTTCTCTCAGAAGGAATCCAGAAGTTTCTCTTCTCCGAATCGCTCGGCGTCGGTCGGTTCATCAAGATTGGAATTCCCGCCCCGGAAATCCTGGCGCCGTTCGTCGGGGTTGCCGAGATTGTGTGCGGCGCGTTGTTGCTGCTCGGTCTCTTCACGCGGCTCGCTGCCATTCCGCTCATCATCAACATGCTCGTCGCAATCTCAACTACAAAGATCCCAATTCTCGTTGAAAAAGGATTCTGGGCGATGGCACACGATGCGCGCACGGACTGGTGTATGCTTCTCGGCTCGATTGTTCTTTTGATTATTGGCGGCGGTCGTTGGTCAGCGGATTCGTTGTTAGTGCGTCGGGGAAAAAGGCGGACAGACTAAATGCCCGCATCGTTCTAACTCAAGTTACAGGGCATTTGGTAACCCACAAAATGACGCCTGAACGAGCGATCGATTCTTTCTTGAGAGGTTGGACACGGCAGAGCCGTGTCCCTACACCCCAAAAAGGTAGGGACACGCCTCCGGCGTGTCCTGCCCTTGTTTCGAAATCGGATTTTCTGCAAATAGCAACTTTGCTAACATCAGTCAACCAATCGAAGGGAAAGGCAAATGAAAAAACCAGCTATCATTTTGCTCTCTGCCTGCGTCGTAGGTCTTTCTGTCGCGATTCCTCTGCTGGCGCAACGGGGCACTGACAAAGTGGATTGGGCAAAGCTCAATCCCGCGTTCAAAGGCGCGACGTTCGTGAAGGATAAAGAAGCGTGCCTCACTTGCCATGAAGAGTCGGGCAAGAAATATCTCACCACAACACATGGACGCCTCTTCGGGAAGAGTATGGCAGGCGCCGACTGCGAGACCTGCCACGGTCCGCGTAGCAAGCACGTCGAGGAACCGGACTCCAGCTTGGCGTTGTCCGTCGAGCAGTACTCGGAAGTCTGCATGCAATGCCATCAGGATGGGAACCGTATGTATTGGCAAACCAGCTTGCACAAGACAACCGGTGTTGGGTGCGTGTCGTGTCATACGGTGATGGAGAATCGCAGTCACACGGCGTTACTCGCCAAGGCAAATCAATTCGCGGTTTGCTCCAGTTGCCACGAGGATGTCAAGGCGATGTTGAGCCGGACTTCACATCACCCGATCCAAGAAGGCAAAGTGGATTGCTCATCCTGCCACAACATGCACGGAGCGCCGGGGCGCGCGATGCTGGCGAAAGGCGAAGTCAACGAGACATGCTTCGGTTGTCATCAGGAGAAACGCGGTCCCTTCCTCTGGGAACATCCGCCGGCGCTCGAAGACTGCTTGACCTGTCATCAACCGCACGGTTCAAACAACAGAAGTCTCTTGGTCACCCAGAACGCATCGTTGTGCGTAACGTGCCATCAGTACGGCGGGCACGTCAATCAATTTCGCTACAACCGTGTGAGCACACCATACGGAAATGGCTGCGTTAACTGCCACATGATGGTACACGGCTCCAACCATCCATCCGGCGCACGATTCACGAGATAGGGAGAATAGAAAATGAAAAAGTCAATTTATACCACGATAGCGTTTCTGCTCAGTTCGATCATAACTGTCCGAGCATCAGCACAAGATGATCTCCAAGTCTCCGGAGAACAAACGCCGGGCGTCCGTCAGATCGGACTGAACTCCAATTCGAGCAAGTTCAACGAGTACCGCGATCTGCGCGACGGTTTCTTTATGGAAGGTCTGCGGCTCGACATCTTACAACCGGAAAGCGGTTGGTTTCTGGATTTCAAGGGAGAGAGATTGTTGTTGGATGATCAGAATATTTTCGCCCGGTTCGGTAATCTCAACAGCCGTTGGAATATCGTGATCAATCACAACGAAACTCCGCATCGCCTCAGCAACAAAGCGATGACGCCGTACATCGATCGGGGCGGCGGGCTGTTCACTGTGCCCGCGCAGGTCGGCATCATCAAGGACACGAGTGTCGCCAACGGCACGCCCTCGCTCGTGCCGACAGCCGCTCAGATGGCAGTCAATGATGCGCTCATCGCGGCGTATTTGGCAACGTATCTCCGTCCGCTCAGCCAAAGTACGCAGCGCGAACGCACGAAAGCGACACTGAATGTATCGGATGTCGGCGCATTCAATTTTCATCTCACATATTTGAACGAGCTTCAGAACGGTATGCGAAGAACGTATGGCACCATTGGCGATAGACCGCCGCGGACGCTGAACATTCAACTTCCCGAACCGATTGACTACACGACTCGCGAGGTGCAAGCCGGAGCGGAATATTCCGGTAACACGATTCAGGCACAACTCGAGTATCACTTCTCGTCGTTCGAGAACAGAATCGATGTCTTGCGTTGGGAAAATATTTATTTTGATCCTGATGCGGGACGCGACTACGTCTCCACGCTTGCCGGCACCCCGCGCAATGTTTCAAGCTTCGGGCAGCGCTCACTCGCTCCGGATAATTTCTCGCACAGTGTTTCGCTTTCTGCCGGTATTGATCTCCCAATGGAAAGCCGACTCACATCCACTGCCGCCTTCACTCTCATGCGGCAGAATGAAGTGCTGCTTCCGTACAGCGCCAGCACACTTGGCAGAGACCTATCAGTAGATAGTCTTGCATGGAATAATCCTCGCAAACTTCCGCGTGAGCGTGCAGATGCAAAAATTCAAACTTTGAGATTCGATCTGGAATATTCTATCAATCCTATCAACCTCCTGAACGTGCGACCCTACGTCAGCTACTTTAAGTTGGACAACAAAGGCGTGACTGCGCAGTGGCGATATGTCACTCAGGATGTTGCAGGCACCAACGGCAGTGTCGCGATCGTCAGCAAGGTGCGCAATCTTCCGTACGCGTTTGACAAACTCAAATTCGGACTTGACCTGAGGCACTACGTTCCCTTCTGGCGAACGACGCTCCGGGCAGGATATGCACGAGAGAGCATCAACCGGGATTTCCGTGAAGCAAAAACCGACGAGAACATCTTCGAGGCTTCTGTGCGAACGCGCCCAATCAACCGGCTGACTTTTTCGGCGGCGTTCCTGTACGGCGATCGCAAAAGCGATGGGTACAACTACAAGGTTACCAGCGAAGCTTTCTGGTACACCTTTCAGGAAGGCGCCAATGATGTGGACAATCCACAATTCCTCTTTGCCAATCATCCCGATCTTCGCCGCTATGATGTTTCTGATCGCAAGAGGAATGAGCTGAAGCTGTCGGCTGCATTCATCGCTCTAGAAGATCTCGACGTGTCGGCTTCGTATCGCTATCGCAACGATGACTTCGCTTCGGATGTTGTGCCGGTCGCTCCTCTGGCAGGAACAACAGTCCCACTGCCTACTCCGTCTGATGCGAACGCGCTGACGCCCGGGCAGCAACTCGGGTTGCTGCGCGATAAGCGACAGAATGTTGGTCTCAATATTCAATTCGTACCCGCAGAACATTGGACGTTCATCGCGTTTTTCGATCGCGAGTGGACTGCTTCCGATCAACGCGGGATGGTGTTCAACGAGGGGTTCAGGAATGAGCCGAGCGAACCCACGATTCAAGGTCCTACTGCTCTCGGTCCTTGGACTGATCCCGGCGGCATTTACAATTCCAACATCAAAGATGTCACGAACACTGTGGGCGCAGGCATCGGCTACGAAATCATTCCCGACAAACTCCGGCTTCTTACCGACTTCAGCTTATCTGCCACCACCACAGATCTTTCATACACGGGCTTCGGGTCTGATCCTGCATTGATCGGACGTGCGTGGGAGACTTTTGATTTTGGATTCAACAGCCCGCGGACAGTCAAGTTCAATCAGTCTGTCGTAAACGCTTCGCTGGAGTACAATGTGTTACAGAATCTGATTCTCGGTCTGCATTATCTCTTCAATCATTACCGTATTGAGGATTGGATGCAGGAACCCGTTGGTCCGTGGGTTGAGCAGGTTGGCAGCGAGTTTTATTTGCGCGACACATCGCGAGACAATCGCTGGGGCAACCGCTTGGTCGCGTTCGGCAGCTACTTGGCGCCGAGCTTTGACGCGCATGTCGGGTACTTGACGATGACGTACAAGTTCTGATTATGCAAGACGGGAAGTCCTTCTTGACGGAACTGCGTTGGTCTTCCTCAAACTCGGCACAATCGGTTTCGGCGGTCCCGCCGCGCATATTGCTATGATCGAAGAAGAAGTCGTGAAACGAAGGCAGTGGCTCACGCATGAACACTTTCTCGATCTCCTCGGCGCAACGAACCTCATTCCGGGACCGAACTGCATCTTCATTGCCGAACGGAGTTGCGACAGATGCCACACTCACGAATCTTGGTCTCTTCTTTCTGAAAATCGGTGCGATACTTTACGGCAGCGGCTACGTGCTTGTTGCCTTCCTGCAAGGCGGACTGGTAGATGCACGGCATTGGCTCACGCAATCGCAGCTGCTCGATGCTATTGCGGTGGGACAGTTCACTCCCGGCCCCGTACTTTCAACCGCGACGTTCATTGGCTACGTGATACTCGGTTTCCCCGGCGCCGCGGTTGCGACGACGGGAATCTTTCTGCCGTCGTTTATCTTCGTCCTCGTCAGTAGTCCGCTTATCCCGAAGCTCCGGAAGTCGCCGCTGGCGAGCGGCTTTCTGAACGGCGTGAACGCTGCGTCGCTTGGATTGATGCTCGCGGTCAGCATTACACTCGCGATGTCTGCGTTGTCGAGTGTGAGCGCATGGATAATTTTCGCCCTTGCGGCTATAGTCGTTTTGGTTTGGAACACAAACGCCGCGTGGGTTGTTGTAGGCTCTGCGTTGCTGGGATGGATACTGGCGGGGTGATGTCTTCGCCTTATGATAGGAACGTCGTGTCAAGGCATTCTCACGCCCAAGCTTTGAGCGACAATTCCTTCCAATAGAAAATCCTGCAAAGAATAGATATTTGTTCTATATTGTTGCGCACTTTCTAAACTCATAAACCGTGAAACAGTGATGGCAACCAGCAACGAGATATTCGGTCTCCACGCAGAAGTCTGCAAGACACTTTCCCACCCGAAGCGGTTGGAGATACTCAGCATCTTGCGCGATGATGAAATGGCTGCAGGCGACATCGTCAACAAAATGAAAATCTCGAAGGCGAACGTTTCGCAGCACCTCACACTCATGCGAAACGCGGGCATTCTCGAAGCCCGTCGTGATGGAGTCAACATCTATTACCGCATCTCCAGTCCGAAGGTGATTCAGGCGTGCGACCTGATGCGCGAGGTGCTAATGGACAATCACACGAAGAAAGAGAAACTCTTTCGGAAAGCGGGATAAACGATATGAACGGAAAGACCATTCTGGTTCTTGGCGGTGGCGTTGGGGGCATTGTCGTCGCCAACGAACTGCGACGCAAGCTTTCTGCGTCCAACAAAATCATTCTTGTCGAAAAGAATAGAGACCACGCGTTCGCCCCATCCTTCCTCTGGCTCATGACCGGAGACCGCCAGCCGCAAAAGATCATAGCTCCGTTGCGTACGCTCGTCCGCAAGGGAGTTGAGATCGTGTACGGCAACGCCATTGCCATTGATGTGATAAATCGAGAAGTGAGAACGACGGAAGGATCGTTCGGCTACGATTATCTTGTGATCGCGCTCGGCGCCGAGCTTGCGCCGGAAACGATTCCGGGATTGAAGGAGACCGCGTATTCGTTCTACTCTTTCGATGAAGCGCAAAGGCTGCGAGACGCGCTCAGGCAATTCAAGGGCGGAACAGTCGCCGTGGTTGTGAGCGCGCTTCCGTACAAATGTCCGGGCGCGCCGCATGAAGCCGCAATGCTTGTCGCCGATTTCTTCCGGAAGGGTGGACTCAAGGAAAAAGTTTCGCTGCACTTGTACACGCCCGAACCGCAGCCGATGCCTGTGGCAGGACCGCAGCTTGGCGATGCAGTCAAGCAGATGCTTGCGTCGAAAGGAATTTCGTTCCATCCTCTTCACAAGCTTGCTTCGGTGAAGTCTGAGAACAGCGAGCTTCTGTTTGACGAAAAGGAATCGGTCCGGTTCGATCTGTTGATTGCTGTTCCACCACATCGTGCGCCGCGGATTGTTCGTGATGCCGGACTGGCAAACGAAGCCGGCTGGGTTCCCGTTGATCGCTTCACGCTGCGAACAAAACACGAACGCGTGTTTGCCGTCGGCGACATCACTGCGATCAGCATCCCGGGTCGGTGGAAATCGGATGTGCCGATGATGTTGCCGAAAGCCGGCGTGTTCGCGCACACGCAAGCGGAGATCGTCGCCGAGCGCATCAGCGACGAGATCGCTGGACGCGTTCCACATGCTCAGTTTTGCGGCGAAGGCTATTGCATGCTCGAAGCAGGAGAGGGACTCGCCGGCTTTGCGTACGGAGATTTCTTTGGCGACCCGAATCCGCGGCTCGAACTGCGAAACATGGGTCGAGCGTGGCATCTCGGCAAAGTGTTGTTCGAGCAATGGTGGCTTGCGCCGTTCGGGATTCGCAAGTCCGTTCTGCACTCCGCGTTATCTCTTGGCGCGAAAACTCTCAAGATTCCTGTGAGCGTATGATCGCTCTCGTTGTCGTTCTATCAAACAATCCAAGGAAACAAAATGAGCATTCTCATTCTTATTAACGATGCACCTTATGGCACTGAAAAAGCATACAATGGACTTCGGTTGGCGATGACGCTGCAAAAGGAACATCCGACAGTTCAGGTAAATGTGTTTCTCATGGCCGACGCGGTTGGCTGTGCACTTCCCAATCAGAACACGCCGCAAGGTTACTACAACATCGAACGAATGCTGAAGTCCGTTCTCGCGAAGGGAGGAAAAGTAAAAGCATGCGGCTCGTGCGCCGATGCGCGTGGAATCCGACCGCTATCCATCATCGAAGGGGTGGAGATGAGCAACATGTCGGAGCTGGCGCAATGGACGGTCGATGCAGAGAAGGTGTTCACGTTCTGATCCCTAACATCTGTCAGTCGCCTCTTCAGGAATTCATGGACACTGCTTGACCGCGGAAATCCATGAACGCTTTCTCAAGTTCTCTGCTCGCGACGCATACTCGACGCTCGTACTCAAGTTTTTACTTGATTCCAGTCATCCATTTACTTTATTTGTTGCGGCAAAAAGAAATCTTCACGTTATCCTGCCCCAAGCCGGGGCGCCTATTCATAGACGACGCTCCGCGCCAAGAAAAAAAGCTATTCGTCCAATAATCACATTGCCGTGTTGGAGCCTGCAAACACGTTGCAATCAATCCTGAGCAAGACGAAGAATTTTGAAGCCTCCAATTTCACGACCGGCAGCAGCAACGACATCACCAGCACATCATAGACATTTGCAGTAAACTCAGAAGAGCCTGATCCAGATGAAGCGAAGAGTCTGTTGTCTCCGAACAGACGACTCTGCAAGTGGATATAGCCAATCGCGAAAAAGCACAGAAAGCAAATGCACAACTCAATCGGGTTTGTGCAAATCAATCACTCACACTCAAGGGGACTATCTATGAATTCACCGTTGTTGCGTACCGCTCTGCTTTTCGCTGTTGCAATGCTTCTCCGGACTACTGCCTCTACGCAGTATGCCACTCCGACCATTGATGGCGCCATTGGAGCGGGGGAATATGGAACTCATACCGACGGACAGAACCAGCAAACCAGCGGCGGGCAGGTCTGGTACATGACGTGGGACGCGGACAATCTTTATGTTGGGATAACCAATGCCAATGTCGATGAGGGGGCTGTCATCTATGTTGACAAGACACCCATATTTCCTATTAACGGCCGCACCGATGCCGCAGGCACGCTTGTCGGACAGGGCTATGATGGACAGAACTTCGAGGCGCTACAGTTGAGAGCCGGCATCGTCATGTACGTGAAGAACGGATATCGGGAATATCGGACATCGAATGGCAGCAACGGCTGGTCAGACGCAACGACAAACTTCGGCTCGTTTGCGTCGAGCGGCTCAAACCGGGAATTCTCACTCCCCTGGAGCGCCCTCGGCGGCAGACCAAACAGCTTCGCATGGTTCGGACTACTTGTGTACGCCGGCGGGACGTACGGACAGGTCCCGACCGAAAACAGCGGCAGCGGCGCCGCGCAGCGTTACTCTCGGTACTACCACATCAGCTCCACCGCGAATTCCAGCAGCGCAAAACCCTTTTCCGCGAACTCGTATGTGTTCAATCAAACGACGGACGAGACGAACCTGGGCGCATTGAACGTGTTTGAATTCACGATGAACAGTCCGGGACGAACCATTACCCGCGGCACGGGCGCTTGGGTCATAGCGAGAAATCTTGTCGTCACTGCCGGATTGGTCAACTTTGGCTCATGCCCCGACGCAGCCACAGTCGGCGGCAGCGTTCTCATCTCCTCCGGCGCGACCATTACCCTCTCATCGGTTTCGGGCGGCAACCTCAATCTGAATGCTACATGGAGCAATAACGGTACGTTCAATGCATCCGGTCGAGCTGTGGGTTTCAACGGCACGGCACTTCAGAGCGTCGTCGGGACGACGACATTTGACAACATGAGCGTTAACAACCCGGCGGGGATCAAGTTGAATAATCCAATGGTCGTCAACCAGACTCTCACGCTCACAAACGGCAAAGTGGATCTTCTCGCCTCCACTCTGACGGTCGGAGCGATTTCCGGCGCCTCGTCGTCGAACTATGTTGTCACCAGCGGCGCTGGGTCGCTGAAACACAGTGTGACCGGCGGAAGCAGTTTCCAGTTTCCGGTCGGTCCCTCGGCAACATCGTACAACCCGGTGACGATTGAACTGCAAAGCGGCGATCCGGCAGAGACGTTTTCGGTACGCGTCATCGGCAGTGTCAGCCCCTCTTCCCCCGACAATACACTCTGCGTCCAGCGCACCTGGGACATCGGCGAAACAACTGCCGGAGGGAACCATGCTACTCTCACGTTCCAGTGGGCGCAAGCGGACGAAGGCGCAAACTTCGCACGTGCGCTCTCATCAACATTCCATTACAATTCAGGATTGAGCCGCTATGATGAAGTTGCGCTCAATACCCCGGCAAGCGGGTCGAATCCGTATTCAACCACACAAGCGTCACCGTATCAATGCACCGAATTTTCTTCCTATGTCCTCGGGCAATCAGGCGGACTCCCAGTCCAACTCTCCTCTTTCACCGGCTCCTTCGTCAATACTCGTGTCGAGCTTGATTGGCGGACGACGAGTGAAGTAAACAACTACGGATTCAATGTGCAGCGCAAAGCTGCGGCCGGCGAATGGAGTGTACTCGGATTTGTTGCGGGACATGGAACAACGAACTCCCCTCAGCACTACACGTTCTCCGATACAGCTCCTCTCGTTGGGACCTCGCAGTACCGGCTTGAGCAGGTGGATTTGGACGGCACACTCCATTACTCCGATCCCATCCAGATCGAGAATGTAACGAGCGTGCGCGAGATTGCTCCCGTGAGATTTTTGTTGGGACAGAATTACCCCAACCCGTTCAATCCCTCCACGGAGATCAAATTCTCTGTAGAAGTGACGGACCATGCTTCGCTTGAGGTATTCAATACACTGGGACAAAAGGTTGCGACTCTATTCGATGATATGGCAGAGGCAGGGTACACGTACAAAGTGCAATTCAGGGCAAGCACATTGGCAAGCGGTACATATTTTTACAAGCTGCAATCTGGAAAGAAGAGTGAACTCAAAAAGCTTTTACTTCTGAAGTGAGTGATCAACCTCTTCTTCATTTTCGCTTCGTGTGCCGCTGACAACAAAAACCCCAATCCCGACTTACCTCGAGATTGGGGCCGAAAGGGAGCAACCTGCTGGCCGGTTGCTCAACATGAAACGCTACATCGCCAGCAATTCGCTTGGCGCGACAATTCCCTGAGTCTCAGCAGTGAATCTCGCGCAGTCGGCTATGAAAGTGAAATGCCAACCAGACTTAGTCAAGGTGAAAAGAAAGTGCGGCTATCTCAACTGAAGAATTTCTGAAGAGTGCTTAAGGCTGGTCGTACTTTGGAAGAGTGATGTGAAATGTTGCGCCGGATTGTTCTCCATCGGTCATGGCGATCATTCCTCCGTTCGCCTCTACCGCCCATCGGGCAATCGCGAGTCCAAGTCCCGCTCCGCCGGCGGCAGCGTTCTTCACTCGATAGAACCGATCGAAGACTTTTTCGCGTTCTTCCTTGGGGATGCCCGGCCCGGAATCACTCACGTCAATAAAAACATGTCGCTCGTCCACCTCGCCGACACGAATGACAATGGTGCTTTGGGGAGGAGAAAACTTCACCGCGTTGTCGATCAAATTGAGGAGTGCTTGTGTCAGGAGCGTGCGATCGACGGAGACGATGACTCCAGTCTCCCCATTCACCGCGAGTTGCTGTTGTTTCTCCTCGGCAAGAACGTCCATCAATGCGGCGATGCTGAGGGCAAAATCCAGGATGTCCAGTTGCTCACGATGCAGCTCTCGCGACCCCGAGTCGGCCCTCGACAACACGAGAAGACTATCGACCAGCCGCGTAAGCCGGTTAGTCTCTTCGAGCATGCTGCCGATAACTTCCCGGTACTCATCGGCGGAACGTTCGCGCTGGAGTCCCACTTCACCAACGCTGCGCATCGCTGTGAGGGGCGTCCGCAACTCATGAGATGCATCGGCAGTGAAGCGCTTCAGCTGATTGAAGCTTCCCTGCACACGCGCGAGCAGATCGTTCAACGCCAACGCGAGGCGCCCCAACTCATCATCAGGATTCTTCACAGGAATTCGCTCGCGCAGATCCTTGGTGCTAATGCGCCTGGCCGTGGCAACCATGAGGTCGACAGGCGTTAACGCCCGCCGCACCAACACATACGCGCTAACGGCGACGAGCACTAATCCAAGCGGGATTCCCACCAGCACAACCACGAGGAAGTCGCGGATATACGAGAAGTACTCCTCTTCATCGACGGAGAGTCTGATGATTTTATGTGGATGAGATGAGGTGTGACGCGTCGTCGCCACACGCAGACGAGTGCCGTCGGAAAGCGTTACGGAATGGATACCCTTCGCCAGTTCGGTTGAGTCGGGAACATGCCCTATCACCCGATCGCCAAGGGTCTTGCTCCGATAGATCATCTCGCCATCGGCGTTCCAGATTTCCAGAAAGCGTTCGAGATGACCTGCCTCTTCTTCATGCGTATCGATGAGGATCTCGCCGCCCGGTGTGTTGAGCGCCATCTGGTCAACAAGCTCAAGGTCTTCCTTCAGACTCGCATCGAGTTGATGGTTCAAGGTATTCAAGAAAAACAGCGCGGTCCCCACGGCGTAGAGAACGAGGATGCCGCCGAAGACGAGGATGTTCCAGAGCGTGAGGTGTGCCCGGATGTTGTGCACGCGAAAGAACTTCATGGCCGTTCCTTGCCGAGAACGAATCCGACGCCGCGCAAGGTGTGAAGCAGTTTTGGTTCAAACGGCGCGTCGATCTTTCGACGAAGGTGGGCGATATGCACGTCGATCACGTTGTCAAGCGGCGTTGCGCGAGCGGTCTCGCGCCACACATCGCGCGCAAGCATCTCCCGCGAAACGATTGTGTTCTTGTTGCGCAAGAAGTATTCGAGCAGTTCAAGCTCCCGCGCAGTGAGTGTGAGCGGTTGCGAGCTTCTGGCGGCTCGGCGCGTCGTCAGATCAAGTTCCAGATCCTCAAGAACGAGTCGGGTCTCCTGAACCTGTTGACTGCGGCGCAGCAACGCGTGAATGCGCGCGAGCAGCTCAGGAAAGGCGAACGGCTTCACAAGGTAATCGTCAGCTCCGCTCTCAAGTCCCTGAACCCGGTCTTCGATCGTATCACGCGCCGTGAGAATCAACACGGGCACGTTGAGCTTCTTCGCCCGAATCGCTTTCAATATCTCCAGGCCATCGCGCTTCGGCAGGCCGAGATCGAGAATCACAAAATCGAAATGCTGGGAGTTGAGGAGGAAGAACCCTTCTTCTCCATCCGCCGCGAGGGTAACGCCAAACGACTTCCGACGCAAGCCTTCTTCAAGCGCCTGCGCAACCTTCCTTTGGTCTTCGATGACGAGAATGTGCATGTTGCAATATTGCAAAAACTCCTGTATGAACCAAATCGGAGCGATGATCACTGGCTACGATTTCATTTGATGTTCACTCCTAGTGCACGCAGGTAGCCATTGTTTGGTCGGCAATTTTTGAACTTGCAGTTCTCGAGAAATTCGGCCAGCGCCTTTCGCACTTTCGCGATGTCCGGTCGAATCTTGCGCAGCTCTTCAAATGAATGTCTCGGCTTCTCCGCAAAAGCAATGATCTCAGCAAAGTCTTCAGGCTGGTCGAATGTGACAGGTCCCCTCGTTGCATTCATTTTCTTGTAGGGCCAGAAGCACCAGCCAATGGCGTTGTTGTCAAGGGCTACGCGAAACGTGTCAATCCATCCATCCGTATTCTCTCCCGATTCCCCCATCCATAGCGGAACATCACGCGTGGCGCGGAAGTCAATGTAATCCTGAATTCCGGCCTCCGTCGGATCGCTCCAGTATTTGTGAAATGTATAGACAAGTTTTTCGTCGAACGGCGGCCCGAACACTTTGAAGTTCGTGTCCCATTGCGCGCCACCGAGAAACACGATATGGTTTGTGTCAATCGTACGGATTGCAGACGTGATGCGTTTGTACAACGGCTCCAGGAATCGGTTCAGGTGGTTCGTGTCGTAGAAATGCGGAATCGGTTCGTTGAGCAGATCGTAGCCGATAACAATTGTTTCATCCTTGTAGCGTTCGGCAATCCTTTTCCAGATCTCGATCGTCAGCCTTTCGGCCTCAGGACTTTCAAAAAGAAACGGATATCCATAGCTGTCATCGATGTCATCGCCGGTTTGTCCGCCCGGAGCGCAGTGCATATCGAGAACGACATACAGGCTTTCTTCCTTGCACCATTGCACAACACGGTCAAGCATTTCAAAACCCGTTGGCAACCAGACGTTGGGATGTTCCTCCAACACAAAAAGCCGCGAGTTGAACGGAACCCGGACAGAGTTCAGGCCAATACTTTTGATGTAGTGAATGTCGTCGCGTGTAATGTACGAATCACGATACTCCTTCCAGAACCTGTTCGCCTCTTCAGGTCCGATCAACTGGTTCATCACTTGCTCAATTCGGCGCGGCGACGATGCTTTATCGAACTTGAACATATACCCCTCCGGAACAAGCCAGTTGCCGAGGTTGATTCCCCTGAGATGAAGCGGCTTGCCGTCCGGCGCAACAATATTCTTCCCATCAACACCAACAAAACGCTCCGTCTGACCGTGAAGGGCCAAAGGCACAAACACAAGAGCAAGCAGAACGCGCATCATATTCATAATTCACAATGTGCCACTTATGCCGGGACAGTCTTGAATGTGTGAACGTGTCCCTTCAATCCGTAATACGCGATGAACACATAGCAAAGTACGGGGAGGAAGAACGCATGTTGAATGCCTATTTGATCAGCGAACATTCCTTGTACGACCGGAATGATCGCGCCGCCAACAATTGCAACGCAGAGAATTCCTGATCCCTGTCCCGTGTGTTTACCCAAGCCGTCGATAGCAAGAGTAAAGATTGTCGGGAACATGATGGAGTTGAACAAACCGACGGCAAGAATTGCCCACATCGAGATATTTCCCGTTGCAAGCATCGCAATAATGACCAGCGTTGCAGCCGCAATGGCATTAAAGGTAAGAGCAACGCCCGGCTTGATTTTTTGCATAACGGCAGCGCCGATGAAGCGGCCGACCATCGCTCCACCCCAATAGAACGAAAGGTATCGTCCGGCTTCGCCAGCCGTCAGACCGGCGATTTCCGGTTGACCCATAAAATTCACAAGGAAACTTCCAATGGCAACTTCACCGCCGACGTACACGAAGATTGCGACAGCGCCGAGAACGAGATGTTTGTATTGCCACGCATTCTTGTGCATATCATCGTGACTCTGTCCCGAGGCTGCATCGACGGAGCTTGCTTGCGCTTCAATAGTGGGCAGCTTGATCATTGCAATGATTGCCGCAATAATGAAAAGCGCCGCGGCAAGCCAAAGGTACGGCACTTGTACAGACGCTGCTTCGGTGAGACTGTACGCCGCCAACTGGTCGGGCGTGAGTGCGCCAAGTTCATCCGCCGTTTTTGCGACGATGTCAAGAATAAGAAGTGAGCCGAACATCGGCGCGATGGTAGTTCCGAGCGAGTTGAATGCTTGCGTGAGTGTAAGCCGGCTTGATGCTGTTTCGCGTTTACCGAGAACTGCGACATACGGATTGGCGGCAACCTGCAAAAGCGTTATGCCCGAAGCAAGAACGAACAGCGCTCCGAGGAACAATGGATATGATCGCGTTCCCGCCGCCGGATAGAACATTAAACATCCGATACCTGCTGCGACAAGCCCGATGACGATGCCGCGTTTGTAGCCAATCTTCTCCACAAGAAATCCGGATGGCAACGACACTATTGCATACGCCGTGAAGAACGTAAACTGAATCAACATCGCCTGTGTATAATTGAGCGAGAAGATCGCTTTCAGGTGAGGAATGAGAATGTCGTTCAGACATGTAATGAATCCCCACATGAAGAATAGTGAGGTTAACACGGAGAGCGCAAACGTGTAGTTGGTCTCTCGTCCGTTGATCACGTTTCTGTTGATTGCTACTGTCGCCGTTCCGCTGGCCATTGTTGTTCCCTTGCTGATTGTGAAGGTGAAGCTCACCTTTGAATTAGTTGGTACCTTTCCCACTTCCGTTTTCGAGCACAAACTCAGTTGAGAGCTTGTCGATCATAATCTTAAACGAACCCGGCTCGACAATGCGCTTGTTGGCGACGCCAATAAAAGATAAGTCGTGCTGCCTCAAGACGAAATCGACTTGCCTTTCTTCACCGGGCTGCAACATGACTTTCGCAAAGCCCTTGATCTGTTTGTTGGGACGTGATACCGAGCCGTACATATCACAAAGATACAACTGCACGACTTCTTTTCCCGCGACTTTTCCTGTGTTCTTTACTTTCACCGAAACGCCGACGCTGTCGTCGTTCGTAATGGATTTCTTCGACACCGAAAGATCGCTGTAGGCAAATGTCGTGTAACTCAAGCCGAATCCAAATGCCCATTGCGGGTCATACGAATTTATGTCTGCGAACTCCAGCGGCTTGTAGTCGTAGGTGGTGAATCCACTGGGATGACGCGGATACGTGAATGCCAATTTCCCTGATGGATTTGCGTCGCCGAACAGAACGTCGGCAAGAGCACGACCGCCTTCCATGCCCGGCAGCATTGCAACCAGGATTGCCGATGCATCGCCTACGATGCTGTTGATAACACGCGGCCTTCCCTCAAGCATCACCACCACAACGGGTTTCCCCGTGCGCGCGATTGCAGATGCGAGGTCGAGTTGCGCTTTGTTAAGCGTCAGATCGTTGATGTTCCCTGGTGTTTCGCAATACGCACCTTCACCCAGACACACAACTGCCACATCGGCCTTCTTGGCTGCTTCAACCGCGGCAGGAATATCGATCGGCACACTGAGTGTTGTTCCTGGTACGTACGTTACATTCGCCGGGCCAATTTCTTTCTGAATCGCCTGCAACACAGTCGGCTTGTCTTTCGGATACAGATCCTCACGATCCCCCTGCCAGGTAATCGTCCAGCCACTGTTCATCGCGCTGAGACTGGTTGCCGTTGGACCGGTCACAAGGACCTTCATGGTTTTCGCAAGCGGCAGAAGACCCTTGTCATTCTTCGTCATCGTGATGCATTCGCGTGCCGCGTCGAGGTTCGCCTGTGCGAATTCCTTGCCGGCGAATTGCGCTTTCAGTGTTTTGTCGGGATAGGGGTTTTCAAAGATACCGAGTTGATACTTCACTGTGAGAATGCGCGACACCGCATCGTTGATTCGTGACATGGGGACAACGCCATCCTTCACACATTCAAGAAGCAAATCATAGAAGCTAAAATCAAGCGGCACCATGCTCATGTCGATTCCCGCCATCACCGCCATGCGGACGGCGTCCTTCGGTGATGTTGCAACGCGGTCGCGCGTATACAAACGCCTGATATCCTCCCAGTCCGATACGACGAAACCATTGAACTTCATTTCGCCTTTCAACACTTCCGTGAGAAGATGGTAGTTTGCATGGCCGGGAATACCATCAATCTCCGAAGAGTTCACCATCACGGTGGGCGCCCCTGCAGCCACAGCGGCTTCAAACATCGGAAGGAAATATTCGCGCAATGTCCGCTCGGACATCCATGCGGGCGTGCGGTCTTTGCCGTTCAATGGAAAACTGTATCCGACATAGTGCTTCAAACACGTCGCACCTTTCGTCGGCGCGCTGATATCGGCGCCTTGATGACCTTCGATGTACATCCTTCCCATCGCAGTCGCCAGAAACACATCCTCGCCATACGTTTCCCAGAATCGCGCCCAGAGCGGCTGGCGTCCGATATCGAGCACAGGATAAAAATTCCAGGGAATGCCCGATGCGCGCATTTCGCATGCAGTGATTTCGCCTTCACGTTTCGCAAGGTCGATATTCCATGTGGAAGCGAGTGCAATCGCCTGAGGGAACAGTGTTCCGCCGTGCGTGTAGTTGACGCCATGGATCGCATCGATGCCATAGAGAATAGGAATCTTCAGGCGGGTCTTCTGTGTCGCAACGTCCTGAATTGCCGTAATGACTTCGTACCAGTGCTCAAGTGTGTACGCCTGAGGTCCGACGTTGATGAGAGAACCAAGATGGCGGTCGATGATTGCGTGCTCAAGTTTCTTCATGTCGAGTGCATGCGGCTCCTGACGACCATCGGAGCCTGCCGACACAACATCAATGGTCACCTGCGTCATCTGCCCGACCTTTTCTTCGAGCGTCATTTGCGCAAGCAGGCTTTTCACTTTCTGCTCTGTGGACGCGGACTGTGGATCGAGCGGCGATGAACCAAGAAATGCGAGTCCCAAAGTTGCGATGAGAATACTACGGCAAGGTGTTGTTTTCATTATTTCTTTCATGTTTGTAGAGCGAATGCGTCAGGTGTTGTCTCGCAGCTTTATTTCCAATCGTCCGTTCGAAATGGAATAGCGGGAAAGCCGTCTCTGTTGAAGAGATTTGCTTCCATTGGACTATCGGCCCAAGCATAGCGTACGGCGACAGGCTTCTGCACCTGCTTACTCGACACAACGATTTGATTCCCTTTCACCACAGCATCGGCCCAGACAAACCTCTTGTCTGCACCGGCAATAGCAAAGTGCTTTAACCGCTTTCCTTTTACCCTCAACCCATGTTCTGCATTACTGAATGTGATGATAACTTGATGACCCCGCACCGTATAGTTTTTCAACTGCGGTCCACTGCTCACGCGGTTTGGCTCTCCATAAACGATTTTCATCGCGCCCGCTGCTAATCTGTCGCCTACTTCTTTCTTTTTCTGTGGATGAACATTTGCAGAGTCGCCGATATCAACTGTCACCGCCATTGCAGTATTCGGGAGTGAAAGCGTTTGTGTTTGCGCTTCGCGTAGCTCAGCCCAGTTGCTTTGCGAGGGCACAGTATCAATTGCTCCAAAGGACGCTAGCTGCACAAACAGAAATGGAAACTCACCTTGTCCCCACCGGTTGCGCCAGTCCTTTATCAAGGCAGGAAACAGCGTTCTGTATTCGTATCCGTTGCCGGCATTGCTCTCGCCCTGATACCAGATGACACCGCGTATGGAAAGCGGCAACAGCGGCGCAATCATTGCATTGAATACCACGGCCGGCTGACGATCAATCGCGCCGAAGCCTCCCGTAATATCTTCGAGCACTGCAACAATGCTATACTTTGCTTTTCCCGCGAGTGGAATTACTTTACTATTGACAACAACATTATACTTTTCTTCAGCGGGGCTGAGTCCGCCGCCTCCGCCATCATCCTGCACGAGTATGACAAGGATGTTCTTCCCGGACTTCAATACTCCCGGCGGGATCGAATACGTTCGCAATGCATTCCACTGATTCGTGGTGCCGATGAACGTTCCGTTGATATACGTGGAGTCCATATCATCCACAGCAGGCAGATTCAGCACCGCTTCCTTTCCTGCATCAGCCTCGGCAACATCAAAGGGAATACGATACACAACCATCCCGTCGAGCGTGGGATAGCCTTGGGCTTCCCATTCTTTGGGCAGCGACATTTCATTCCACTTGCTATCGTCATAACCGGATGTCGCCGCTTCTTTGAGGAATGCAGATTTGTCCCTGATGCTTTGTAGATACTTTTCCTTGACGGCTTGCCGATGCTGATCGATAGTGCTCAGGTCAAGTGGTTTCACTTTTTCGATGTAGGGAGTAGTGTAGTTTGGGAAATCATACAGCCCCTCGAAGCTCGTCCATGATTGCGAGAAGGAACCGCCCCAGCTTGTAACAACCAGCCCAATAGGAACCTTCAGGTTTTGATGCAGCGCTTTCGCATACCAGTACGCGACAGCAGAGCAGTCGCCAATCGTCGCGGGCGTAATAGGAGACCAGGGTTTCTCCAGCGTAACATCTTCTTGCGGAGTGTTGGCAATCGTTCTCTTGACGACAAGGTATCGGATGTTATCATTGTTGGCTGATTGCATTTCTTCCTTGTAAGGATCGCCTACCATCACCATGCTCCACTCCATGTTGCTTTGTCCGCTGCAGACCCAGACTTCGCCAGCCAGAATATTTTTTACTTCAAGTACGTTCTCACCAGCGGCAACCGTCATCGCTCCGGCATTTCCGGCTTTCGAAGGCTCGAGAAAGACTTCCCACTTTCCCCTGCTGTCTGCAAAAGCTGAGTATTTCTTTCCGCTGAAACCAACAGTCACTAACTGCTCCGCCTTCGCCCAACCCCAGATTCGGTTGACTTTGTTTTGCTGAATGACCATACCATCAGAAATGAATGAGGGCAACCTCAGTTGCGCGAAAACCATTTGTGCAGATAGTAACGATGCTATCAAAAGACATGTCTTCATTTTTCGTATCTCACGATTGAATGGGATTTATTCTGTTCATTGACGATACACGGGGACGGACATCAAGCCCTTTTGCGTCTTGGCGGTCAAGCTTTCGTTGTGGCTGCTGAGCTACTTCGTTAGTATCGCTTTCTTTGCATCGACAAAACCATCCGCCTGCATTTTGTAGATATATGTTCCGCTGCTCAACTGTGCCGCATCGAACTCCACGGCATACTTGCCGATGGTTTTGTACTCGTTCACCAGAGTAGCCACGTCCCTTCCCAAAACGTCATACACCTTCAGTGACACGACGCCGCTTTGGGGCACTTGGTAATTGATTGTTGTCGATGGGTTGAACGGGTTGGGGGAATTTTGCATGAGTTCATAGTTCGTCGGAACAGCGCCGTGTTCGTCGGCGCCGGTTCGTACGTTGAACATTGTTGCATTCGACCAATTGCTCCACCGCAGATTGTGGTCGCGATATTTCACTCTGTAGTAGTATGCAGTGTCACGGGGAAACACTGACGCATTCAACGAAAGGCTTGTCAAGTCAATGCCCGCGTTCAGGTCAATCGGATTGAAGCTTGCATCAGCGCCATATACATTTTTCCAGTTGACCATCGTATCGATCAATAGTCCGGTAAACCCGGCATTGTCGGCTATCTGCATCCTCACGGTCATCAGCGAATCGCTTCCGCTGTACGCCGAAGTGTGGAAGGTGAAGGTGTTTTGAGTACGCGTTGGCGCAGCGGTTGTCGGCGTTGCAGGCGCACTCTGATTCAATTTACGATACCACCGGTCCATCAATTCAGTATTCCGTGCTCTGCTTGAATTGCCAAGGCTGTACATCGACGCTTCCAATGATTTATTCGCGACGTCAATCTCCATCAACTGGAAAAAATAGTGATCCATCGTGACATGAATCTGGGGGAAATCGAAGTTTGTGTATTCTCCCCACCTGTCCGTATTGCCACCGCCCCCGCCATTGCAGACTATCCTGAAATCACCCGCGTCGCCATTGGATTCAATCGTTCCCCGTTCGAAACCATGAGTGTGCCCGTAGGTCATCTGTTGGACTTTTGAAAAGTTCTTGAGAATAGGCAACAGTTCGTTGTTGACATACGCAGGCCCATTGTCAAACGTCATTCCCTCACCCCAGAGTTCGGTGACGGGGAAATGATGGAAGTGCAGCAAAACAAAATCAATCGCAGGATTGTTTTCCGCTTCCTGAAGTTTTGACTGCAACCACGTTTTCTGCGCAAGGCCCGATTGCGTCACGATGTTAGTATTCAATCCGATGATCATCGTGTTGGCAATCGTGAACGACCAGATTCTCTCATTCAGTGTGCTGGGTGCAGGAAACGCGGAAACGTCATCGTACTTCACATACTTGTAAAAATTGGAATGCTCTCCCTCATGGTTGCCAGCCGTGATCATGCACGGAACGTACGGCGAAAGAGGCGCCATCGGACGGAAGAACTGGTCGGTATAGTGGTCAATGGTACTGCCGCTGACGACGATATCGCCCGAATGAAGAATGACATTGAGCTGATTCTGCAAATCGCTTCCGTACAGTTCAGAGACTTTCTGCTTTGCCGCTCTGATGACTTTGCCCGCCATCGTGGTATCGCTTGCATGCGTATCACTCAACAGGATGAACCGAATTTTACCTGTGTATCCCGCCGCGGGCAGCGTCTTGAACGAATAGACGTTCGATGAGCCGCTACCACTCGTTGCCCGATAGAAGTACTCGGTGTTGGGCTGCAATCCGGTGAGCTTCACAGAATGCCATCGATAGGCGCCAGCTACTAATTCGCTGCTACCGAGTGTTGATTGTCCTAGGGTTGGCGTCGTTCCGTATGCAACACTGGTAGCGGTTGCCAACGTATCATGCCAGCAAACAAAAATGGAATTGGTTGTCGGAGTTTGCAGAAAAGGAACGAGTATGAGTTGGCGCGTCGTCTCCACAAGATGACCGTACCCACCAAGCTGCGATACTTCCGCCGCGGTTAACGCGCGATTCCAAATCGCCAATTCCGCGCAATCGATCTCGCCATCTTCTCCGTTCTCATCGGCAAAAATCAACAGCGGATTCTCTATCGAGAATCTTCCGTCGATAGGCTGAACGTTTCCGGTCAATAAGAGTTGCCCGTCCAGGTAGAGGTTGTACTGGTTTCCATTCTTTACAGAGATGAAGAGTCTGTACCATTCATTCGGTCGCACTGGGTATGTTGAATATCCAGTCGCGGCAACGCCGATGTTTCCCGTTGGATTGACGAAGCACTCTCCGTCATTTGCATTCGTTGGACTCGTTTGAAAGAATGTGTGCCAAATGTTGAGCGTCGGGACACGAAAGTCAAACTGCAGCGTGTATTCATTGACGAAGGAACCACCGCCGTTCGGGGGAATGCCGTGTGTCATTCTATAATAACTGCCGACTCCGATCTTGACGGCTCCATTGCCCGCGGCAGGTCCTGAGATCGCCTGATGCGAACCGACCAATCCAAGATTTGTCCCGATTGTTGCGACGAGCAAATTAGTCGGATCGTCAAATTTCCAAACGCCAACAGGAGTTTGCGAGAGCCCCGGTTCCGCAATGATCAGAAGAAGAATGGAGATGACCGAGAGAAGATGCAGAGAGAATTTCATAAAGCTTGGAGATTGAGTGGAACTGTTTTCATCGGCTTGATGGTACTCGACAGATCAGAGATCATGCAACTGGATAGACTCTGCTCTTCAATTCGCTTTCCTGTACACTCGCACGTAGTCCACGTACATCATTTGCGGAAACACCGTTGATGCGTCGGGACTGCCCGGCCAATTGCCGCCGATGGCGAGATTGAGAAGAATGTGGAACCGCTGATCGAACGGGGATCCCATGCTCGTTGAGAAGAAATGAATCCCGTCAGCGTACCACTTGAAACCCGTCGAATCCCATTCGGTCGCGAATGTGTGATAACTATCGGCGAACGTTCCGCTCGTCAACGTATCGGTGCCGCCGCTTTGCTGATGATAGGGCGCGCCCCAATGAATTGTACCATACGTTATGGTTGTCTCATGGCCGAGCACTTCCATCACATCAATCTCTCCGCTCAGCGGCCAGCCGCCATACACCCAATCGGTTGGCAGCATCCAGAATGCAGGCCACATGCCTTTGCCGAGAGGCAGTTTCATCCGTGCTTCGAAGCGACCGTATTTCCAATCGCCCTTGTTCTTCGTCCGCATTCTCGCCGATGTGTACTGCTTGCCAAGATAATTTTCTTTGATTGCTCTGATGACAAGCTTTCCGTCTTCAATGAACGAGTTTAACGACGACGCGGTGTAATATTGCAGCTCGTTGTTCCCACCACCATCGCCATTCACTTCCCATCCCCATTTCGTTGAGTCAATCATCGGGCCGCTGAACTCGTCGTTCCACACCAGCGTCCATCCGGGAACCGCGGGAAGTGAATCTGTTGGCGTCTGTGCAATTCGAGTTGCGGCGCTGTCGCTCATGCAACTCATTCCATCCAACACCCAAAATGCGGTCAGGATGAGGACGAGGACGGTAGTTCGCACTACGATCTTCATGGTTCTTAGTTCAGATTTGTGTTTGGACATCTCTCGAATTCCTCACAGTAGATACAGTCGGACCGGCATCGCTTTTTGATACCGGCCCGACTCTTTATTGTGTTTCGGATTACTTACGCTGATCTCACTTTAGCACGATCATCTTCTTCGACTTCTCAAACCTGCTTCCATCCACGCCGTTGGCAATGAGACGATAGAAGTACACGCCGCTTGCAAGATTGCTCGCGTTGATTGCCACCGTCTTGTAGCCGGCCTTTTCAAAACCATTGACAAGTGTTGCAACTTCACGACCGACTATGTCATACACTTTGAGCGTCACGAAATTGTCAACCGGCAATTGATACTTGACCGTCGTGACCGGGTTGAACGGATTCGGGTAATTGTCCGCCAGCTGATACACCATTGGCAGCGACGCGACATCTTTCACACTCACAATGATCAAACCACCGAGCGGAGATGTCGTGAGGTTTCTTGAACCCACGGTGTAATACCCTTGCGACAACGAGAAGCCGCTGAACGTGATTCTATCTCCGCTGACGGTTACTCGCGCGGACGTTACGGCAAATGGACCGGCGATAGTTGCGGCCTTCAAGAGAACATAGTTCGTTGTGTCGCCCGCGTTGCCCGATCCACCGAGATCGCTGAGATCGAATGTCATGCTTGCGCCGCTCACGGCAGTTTCCGTGACATCGAAATACCACACACGCCGGACCCGCGCTTGCACGCCGGCGGGAACGCCGTTGGTGGTGGCATTCGCCAGATTGTTGTGTGCGAACACCGCAAACGGATTGTCGAGCGAGGTCAGAAGATGATCAACCTGACCGGGCAACGGAGCGAGTGGAGCAAACATCGTCGGGTACGGGAAATCGCCGGTCGCGGTCACTGCGCCGCTTGTACTGGCACTATCGCCGCCCCAGATTGTCGCGATGCCGGTCAGCGTTTGCACAATGCTGTCTCCAAGTGCTGCAAAGGAAACCAATCGCCGCGGCGAACCAAAGAGTTTCGCATGATGTCCACGAGGACTCCCATCGTACAGCGTATCGCCCGAGACTTCGTTGAACTTCCAATACCCCACGAGAGTACTCCAGTTGGGGTGTGTTGCGTTGATGTCTCTGCTCTGCCATGCGAGCAACGCCTGCGGGTCAATTGCCACGCCCTTCCAGATTCGCAGCTCGTCAACAATCGCGGGCGTCGGCGGACCATCGGAGTAGTGCTCGGTGCCATCCTGCGCGATGCACACCGGCATCGATGTATTGATATTGCCGACTTGGAAGAACGAACCGCCGCTCGTCTGCCATGCGCTGACGGAATCATCCGTAATTAGCTTGACGCCGCTATCCTCGCGCGCAATGACTGCCAGATAGTGCCAGTTCCCATCATTGATCTTTGGACCGTATGCATTGCACGAGACTCTCCCCGTATCCGCCATATTGAATCTCCAATCGTTCGCGAACGGTCGGACGGAAATCACCCAGCCGGGGTTCGAACCTGACGCCCAGTTCTTGTCAGAAACTAACGCCGGATCAGAGGCGAAGTTGAAATCGGGTTTGACCCACGTTTCGATCGTGAAGTTGCCGTTCCCGAAATCGAAATCGCTATTGGATTTCGTGATGCGCGCGTATTTATTGTCCGTATCGGTTCCATCGAAGTACACTGCTTTCTTCGCGCCGGTGACTTCCGTGGTGGGCGGTATGTGTGCAAAGCCGCCAAGATTCGTGATCTCCGTCTTGGTCAGAACTCGATTATAAAACGTTACGTTGGCAATATCGATTACGCCATCATCACCATCGTTGTCACCAAACAGGATGACCTTGTTTGCACCTACTCGCGGCTGAATTGCAAGACGACCATCCACCACCTGCGCGCCGCCTACGCGAATCTGTTTTCCATCAAGATAGATCCCTACAGAATCGCCGAGGTTGCACGCGAGAACGAGACGATACCATTCGCCTGCAACAACAGCCGAATCAGAATATCCGGTGAGACCCACTCCGATTTTCCCCGAAGGGTTGATGAACAACTCGCCGTCACTCGCGTTCGCAGTGTCGGTTTGCAGAAATGTGTACCAACTCCCCAGCGCCGGAATTTTGAAATCCACAACCAGTGAATATTCGTTGACAAGATTGCCGCCGCCGTTTTTCACCATGTCGTGGTGTGCAATGTAGTGGCTTCCCACCGGAATGCGTGCCGCTCCGTTGGCCGGCGAAGGACCAGGCACCGCTGTGTGTGTTCCGACGAGCGTGAGATTTCGCCCGGCCGTTGCAAGCAACAGATTGGACGCGTCGTCGAACATCCAGTTGCCGACAGGCGGCCCATACGAAATCGCATGGCCGTATCCGCCCATCGTCCAGATTTCCTCGGCGGTGAGCGCACGGTCGTACACGCCAAGCTCGGCAATCCTGATCGGCGCATCATCGCCATCATTGTCGCCGAACAGCATGAGTTGATTTGCGCCGTTCAGTGAGGGAAGTGACAACCGGCGATCCACGGAATCCGGTCCGCCATTCTGCGCAAGCTGACCGTCGAGATAGTATTTGTATGATGTGCCGAGATCAGCCGCGATTACCAGCCGATGCCATTCCAAAGCGGGTGTGCTGTATTGAGAATATCCTGTTCGGAAAAGCCCGACCTTGCCTTGCGTGTTGATGAAACTATCCCAGTCGCTGTGCATAGGATTGCCATCGTTGTCCGACGCATGAAACGTGTACCACACATTCGGTACAGGTAGATAGTAATCAATGACGAGAGTGAAACGATTCACTCGTGTTGCGCCAACAGGACCGTTCGGATCGAAATCCATATTCAAGCGGTAGAAGCTTCCCGTTCCGATTTCCACGGCGCCGTTTCCCGCTACGGGACCTGCGACTGCCGTGAACGTTGGTGTCGCACCTGTTAAGTTTCCGCGGACGAGATTATTGCCGATGGTTGCCAATTCCAAATTGGCTGCATTGTTGAAGAGGAAATGATGCCGCAGTCCGGTCGGCGGCAATTGCGCCAGCGCGCCGCTAACTGCCAACAGCAAGAGGAAAGTAGTTCGAAGCATCTTCATACGATGTCTCCTTGTGAGTGAAGTAGTGTTTGATGACGCATTGTAGTTACTGCAAAGTCCATACGGGATCGACGACGGGAAATGCCGGACGATTTGTGCCGGCGCGAAATATCTGGAATGTCGCAAGCTTCGACTTCTCCGTCTCATCGATGCGAACGGTGTCGAGCACGTTGCTGTAAATCGTAATGCTGTTCTTTTCCGAAAGGAATCTTGCCTTCGCAAGCATGAGCGCCGGAATTGCCTTCGCATCGTTCTCGTCCCGCGCTGTTCCCGATTTTATATCACGGACAAGAGAGTTCATGAACTCCTCGCATACCCACTTGTCGCGCCACGTCGTGAGAGTCTTTTGAATGTGCGTGTCCCGGGCGTACCCTCGCTGAGCTGCCTCGCGAGTCAAGAATTCATCGCGCAGCGAGATGGCGATCCTCTCATTGATTTGTCGCTCGCGCCGCATTACGCTCTCCATGTCAGGCTTCAGCTCATTCACTTTCAGAAAACGTAGAAGCTCGCGTAACTTCAGCTCGCCGCCGTCATAGGTGAGCGCGACATCGTCGAGATGACCTTTCAGCGCAAAGAGCGCCGGCTGATCTTGCGTCGAGCGGTCAACCGCTTCTGCGAAGGGAAGCGTCGCGTGTTCGTTCGTTTCTCCGTTCGGCGCAAACCATTCGGCAACACCGGCAGCGATCAGCTGCACGAACTTCCCTTTAGTTGTGAACTTTCTGGGCGTGAGCATACTGTCAACGTATGCAGTGATGGAATCGCGCAGCTTTGCATGGAAGAGTACCTTCTCGAATGTCGAGTAGCGGGTCAGGTATTCGCTCGACGTGACGGCGCTTCTTCGGATATCAACCATTTGAAAGATGAACCACTTCCCCTCGATAAGCGCCGGTTCCGGGATCGCGCCGACGGGAATCTCCTTCAGGGCTGCGAAGATTTCCGGCGAAAGGTCCTGATGCGTGAGATAACCTGTTTCGTGCGCCGCGACGTCGATCTGTGGCTCTGCGTTTGCCCTGTTCATTGAGTTGAGCGCCGCAAGGAATCCATCCTTCACCATGATGTCGCGAACGCGCTCAGCGCGTTCCTTCGTGTACTCAGCCCAGAATCTGAACTTGAAACTTACTTTGCTTCTGTTGATCTCTTCTTCGACTTCCTGTTTCGAAACGCTGACTCTTCCCTTCACATCAACGTCTATGAGTTTTTCTATCAACAACTCATTCAGCAATCCTGCTTCAAGGTTCCGCACCCGCTCTGATGCGTTGAATCCCATCCGGTAGCCTTCTGTCGCAAAAAGCTTTTCGTTGATCATATAGCTGAGATAGCGGCGCTTCCGCTCGATGGGATCGGCGAGGTTCTTCAGTCGCCCCCACCCGAATTCGTAGTTCATGCGAAAGTCCGTAACGGTAATGCCTGCGCCATTCACTTCAGCAACAAGCGTTTCACCGTCTCCTCGGCTTTGATGATCAAGAACAAGCAGCTTGATCAGATACAGTCCGAGGAGAACCAGAAGCACTATGATGAAGTAGAATTTCTTTTTCATACGCACGAGCGCTTAAGCAGATTGTTTAAGAACTCTTATTTCTTTATCCAGGAAGTTCACGAAGGAACACTAAAAAGTGATTTGGGCTCGCATCAGAAGAACCTTCGTGCACATTCGTGCCTGCACGCCGAAGTGCGTCGTTTCGGCACGCAGGCGTGATCTTCGTGGACCGTTTCTTCCTTTTTCGACATTCTGTTAGAACACAATCCCCAGTGAAAAGCTCTGTGTGCTTCCGAGAATCCCCCACTCGGACCACGAGTAGTCGAACCTGAATCCGAGGTCAGAAGAATTCGTGAAGTACTCAACGCCCGCGCCGAGCGTCAACCCGCTCTCTGCAGTCTTGTCGAAGAGTCCGTTGAAGCCGCCTCGAAGGAAGCAGACATCCAGAATCCCGTATTCCATCCCGACGTTTATCGCTTCGGGTGCATTGCTCGGATGATTCAGTTCCACCGTGACCATCGGGGAGCCGAATGATCCGAACTCCGCTTGATACGAAATGCCGACTCGGAAGAGAAGCGGAAGTGGATACGCGTTTGTCTTGTATTGCGCCGGCACCCTATCAAAATTTTCCACCTCTTCGTCGGGATCAACCGTTGTGTCGAGGTTGCGACCACCGTACGCGAGGTTGGTTCCGAAATTGCTCATGCTGAAACCGAGTCGCAGTCCGTCGAGTTGCGTGTTGTAAAAGATTCCCATGTCGATGGCAAAGGCACTCCCGCTCACGTCCCAAATTCTCGAGTTGATGTATTTGCCCGTCAACCCGACCGAGAACCTATCCGTGATTGCCGAAGCGAATGTCAAACCAATCGCCACGTCTCGTGCGTCGTATGTTTCTCCCGTTCCTTCCGGGCGACTCACCGTGCGCACCGGCTGATCGCCAAACCCGAGCGTCACGAAACTCACGCCAACGGCTGAACTGATGGACGGGAGCGGCACAATGCCGCCGAAGAACTCGTGACTCGCGTCGAGAAACCACTCGCTGTGCATCGCTTCCACCTCGACGCGCCCTGCCCAGACAATGCCGGCAGGGTTCCAGAAAAGCGCCGAGGCATCGTTGGCAACTGCGGCGTACGCTCCGCCCAGCGCCCGCGCGCGCGTCCCCACGCCAATTTCGAGAAAGGATGCAGCGTTCGTCCCGATGCCGTCCACTTCCGTTTTGAAGCCGATGGAAGGATCGGATTTGTTTTCTGATTGTGCGTACTGTTGCGACCGACAGGCGAGCAGGAGCAACAGGAGAATGATCGTGTATCGAACCATGTGGAGTTCCATCTACTTAATGATTGCCAGTCTTCCGGTTTTGCTTCCGACGCCGGGCGCGTCAACGACGTAAAAATAAATTCCGGCGGAAACTTCCAGACCGTCTTTCGTTCGGAGATCCCAGGGGGCACGGGAAAGATTCGTTTGCGACTCGTGAGTAAGTACCCTGACAAGCCTTCCCGACGTGGTGAAAATTGTTATTGTGCAGCGCTGGGGGAGATTTACGAAATCAAGTCTGCGATCGCCCCTGCCTTCCGCTTCGTTGATGACCTTTCGCTCGAGTGAACTTGATCCCACATACGGATCGGGAACTGTGTAGATATTGCTCAAGTCATCTTTCGCTTTCTTGGCGCTGATGTCGTTGCCCGTCATCGCGAACCGGAAGACATCATTGCGATCAAAGGACTTCGTCGTGCGGATCTTCAGGATGTTGCCATCTGCCGGACGGAGACGTTGCAGCGAATCCAATCCCTGAGGAAATCCGAACTCGAATATCCAGAGCCGCGTCGTTGTGCTGAAGTCCGACACAAGCAAGATGCGGTCGTTCTCGCTCAACACACCTCGCAACTCAGCCGGCTCACCGACGAGGTTGGTGTATCTGTACCGCACTCTGAACGGGGTTTGCGCGTTGGTAACATCCCACACCTGGAAATTAGTCGGCTGTGCATTGACCGATGTATCGGACCCGAACGGCAGCACACGTATTTCGTAGTCGCGCGGAATTCGCAAGCCGTTGTTGTCAACCGTGCGGTCAAACAGCCGAAGCGTCGGGCTTCCCGCAGACCAAAACGTCGTATCAACTGAAACGGAATCGTTCTTGACGATGAGACGAATACCGTCGGCGACAAATTCGTCTCCATGTACGTTGCTGTCGGGATCGGCAAGACTCGCGAGCGAGATCCCGCTCTGTTCATCCTGCAACGTGACATGAGATGTCCGTCCGGTGTACCTGGCGCTGTAGCGCGCATAAGAACTGTCGTCGAAGCATGCGAGACGGTACTGCCTGTTCGGCTGCACGCGGTTGGGATCAAAGACTTCGACAGAAATCTTTCCCGTACCATTTCCGGATACGCGCTCAATTCCCGCGGCGCCGAGTTGCGGCGTCTCCCATCCCGCGGGCGGCTCCGTGGGAACGACGATCGCCGTGTTGACGTCTGTGCTGATTGCGCGTCCCAAAAGATCTGTTTGGATAATCGCGCTGCATTCCGTGGGGGAGATGGTGAGGAGACTCTCCCGGTCCGACAACGCGGGATAGAATGAGGGATGATAGCCACGGTCGATAGAAACAACTGCGTAGTAGTACGTGCGCCCGTTGTGAACGTCGTTGTCTATGAAATAGTGCTTGACCCCGCTGTCGGTGCCCATGTTGTATGAAATCCCCAGATCGCTCTCGGGACCGATCTCGCTGCCGATCCGCACAGGGTGAACGCCGCGCAGTCCGTTCTTGAGATCAAAAATCGCCAGCGGCTTGAACAGCAGCGGATTGCCGAACGCGTCGGTAATTGTTTTGATTTGATTAAACGTCGGGTCGGTGCTCTTGTACACGTAGTACGCTTCAAAGTCTGCACCGTAGATAGGGTCACGCGAACTCTCGGCGGCTTGGTCCCACGTGAGAATTACTTGCTTGTTTCCGCCTGACGCAGTCAATCGCGGCTTACGCGGCGGCTTGGCAAAATTATAGTCCTCATCATAAATCACCTGCATCGTTCTCTTGTTCCGCAGAATGTCCGGTTCGTCATTGCCGAAGAGAAGCGCAATAGCATAACGATGTTGTTTCTCTGTCCCCGCGAATTTCACAAAGCCGCTGCCATAACTCCAGGCAATATCGCGCTGGTAGCCGGGACGCACGGTAAACGTCCCCGGATAAATCTCTCGCCGCCAATACAACTCATCATCCGCCATGGTGTTGTCAACATCGCGGAGATAGAACGACGTCAAGCCAACCTGATCGGACTCATCGTTATCGGTGAAATCAAAATTCGGCTCGCCCGCGTTGGGCACACCATTCGCCTCCGTGCCGTCAGGGTCAGGACCTGTGTACTCCTCGAACTCCGGTCCCAATCCATCCGAGCCGAGGTCGTCATTCAACGGCTCGATATCAAGACGACCGTTGCCGTTGAGATCTTCTCCGGGATCCAACACGCCATTGCGATTCGCGTCTTCGTTATCCCACACACCGTTGCCATTCGTGTCCGACCATCTTCGCCAATCATGATCGTCATCGATGAGATTGTTCTGGCTTTCGTCAACCATCCCATCGGCGTCGTTGTCGATGCCGTCATCAGAAATTCCCGGACTTTCGAGAAAAGCAAAACCGTAGTACCCGATGGGGAGACCGTTGTTGGCAACACCGCCGTTACTGAATGCATAGGTGATGTCATCATTTGCGTCGAACCGCGCATCGTCGCCGCTGAGTGAGCCGCCAAGATCCGGATCGACGTACATCCCGACGATGGCCTTGTTGAGATCCTTTCCATTATTCTTGATGTCATAAATGGAAATGAACAAGTCTTCCGCCAAACGCGACACCCATTGGTAGTTGCGCACCTCGACCGTAAGACCGAGACCGCGTCTGCCGTTGGGCCATGGCAGACGTGAAGAGGAATCCGTGAAGGGATAATACGTGAACTCATCGTTTTCGCGATCGTCCGTTGCATAGTACGATTCCTGATCGGCGCGCACGTACGCACCGAACTCTCCGTTCCATCGTCCGGCGCGTACACTGCGAGTCGTTGAATCGCCCGGACTTCTCGTATCGCCGGGGAACGACCCCACGGGCCAATCGAGCGGCCAAGTTTCCCGCCGATGACTGATGGAAAACCAGTTGACCGCATTGATCATGCTTCGGTCGAGCACCCCGTTCAGATTGAAATCCTCTTGTAACTGCAACACTCCATCTCCTTCTCCGAAATCACCGGTGCCCGGCACACCATCAATTCCCACATCCTCGCTGATGCCGCCGATGCGCCAGTCGAGTGAGTTTGGTGAGTGTTCGTTGAAGTAGCCCGGAAGCGCGCCGAAACCGTACAGGTGAGATTGGTCGGGGGCAACTTCACCGCCCCGTCGATAGTTGTCGGAGATGATGTGAATCGTGTCGCCATGCTCATTGCGCACCTCGGCGCCGACAAAGAACACCGCGCCATGGAGATACTCAACGGACTTCGAACCTTTGGGCCACGAGATCCTCGGCGTTCCCGAAACGTAGTGATACGAGAGAAGCCCGCTATTGAGAATTCCGCCCGTGACGAGATTTCCGTCGTGGACGGTGAACCGGAGATTTCGCGCGAGTCCCTGATTCAGCATCGCGGTCTCTTTCGAAAGACTGTAGCCGCGTGTGCCTTTACTCTGCGTTGCAATCGAGATCGCGCGATTCTTCTCGGCATCGGTCTCTTGGGAGAATGAGAAGTGAGCGCTCGTACAGAGGAGCGCCGCAAGAAGAAACACGAGCCGGCGGATATCCATGTTTCGTTGTACACACAATGCACTGATCATCAGAACCTCACCTGAAATCCCAATTGAACTTTTCTCGGACTCGAATACCATTCGGCGCGGTTATCGATCTCGCCAAGCGTGAACAGATTCTCCTGAATGAGACGCTGCCGTTCGAGCTGTTCCACTTCCGGGAGCCGCGCCGGAGCGCTCGCGGTTCCTGTCGAAGCATAGACGTTGTTCTCGTTGAAGTTGTCGAGAAGGTTTTCCACTTTCAAAAACACTGCGCAGTCAACGCCGCCGAGCTGGAACATCTTCTGCGCTTTGAGATCGATGCTCCACCGGAATGGTTTGGACGCCGCGTTCTGATATTCCTGCTCAAGGATATCGAACTTCTCGACGAACGTGGGACTGTACGGCTGACCGCTCCAGAAAAATCCGACCACACCGACGCTCCAACTCTCAGACGCAA